>JAJAZO010000325.1 GCA_026785745.1 Chitinophagaceae bacterium
GGGCTACTCTTTCCATCACATCCATCAATAGTGAATTGTGATCTACAGCCACACTTACTTCTTCAAAGATGGGGGCACACTCAAACTGTGCAGGCGCCACTTCATTATGCCTTGTACGAAGAGGAATACCGAGTTTATATGATTCAGTTTCAAAATCCCTCATGTAGGCATACACTCTTTCCGGGATGGAACCAAAATAATGATCTTCTAATTGTTGGTTTTTAGCTGATGAATGACCGAATACAGTTCTTCCCGTCATTACCAGGTCTGGCCTTGCATTGAACAAGGCTTCATCTATAACAAAATATTCCTGTTCCCAACCAAGTGTTGGAGTTACTCTTGTTACATTTTTATCGAAATAATTACAAACATCAACAGCGGCTTTATTTAAGGCATCCAATGCTTTCAGCAAAGGGGCTTTATAATCTAATGATTCGCCGGTATAAGAAACAAATATGGTAGGAATACACAAAGTTTTGCCTTGCCCTATCTCCATAATGAAAGGAGGAGAGGAGGGATCCCAGGCAGTATAACCTCTTGCTTCAAAAGTGGCCCTTAATCCACCACTTGGAAAGGAAGAGGCATCGGGTTCTTGTTGCACCAACGCATCACCCTCAAATTGCTCTATAGCTGTACCGTCTCCTTTCAAAGTGAAAAAAGAGTCATGCTTTTCTGCTGTAGTTCCGGTAAGTGGCTGAAACCAGTGTGTAAAGTGGGTAACGCCTTTTGCCTCAGCCCAGGCACGGATGCCGTTGGCTATTTGGTTAGCTACGGCCCTGTCAATTTTCTGCCCGGCTTTTATAGATGCCTGAAGACTTTTATATGCTTCATCACTTAAAAATTCACGGGCAATTTTGAGTGTAAAAACATTGCTTCCAAAGATGCCTGTGATTTTGGCTGAAGCCTCCATCTGCACATCTGGATTTGTAAGAAGATTGTTGATAGCATTAAAACGAAGTGACATGTGTTATAATTTTCAGCAAAACAAACACATTACGACAAGGATGCCAATTTTTTATGTAAAAATTTGTAGTTATTATAGAGGAATGTGGAAAAAACACTGTTTTTATTAATAAAAAATTGATAATGAACGTATGTTAAGCGGAATTAGTTACATTATTTTTATTATTAATGTTATTAAAGATAAATCCCCCTAATTTTTTCCAATTTATTTGTGCAGCCATAGGGATAATAAGTAGCGGCATTATTACACTTCTGTACCGCACAATTGCACCAAGGTTATTTACGCTGAAGCCGATAGCAAGTAACAATGTCATTGAGAAGAAGACACAGAAGTACATAAAGTTTTTAGAGGTATTACGATTGCCATTTGTTCGCCAAAGCAGAAACAGAATGAACAGAAATAAGAGAACATCAATTTCTACAGCTGCTGCCAGGGACAGGATGTGCCGTACATCGCTTGGGTAAGGGCGGATGGTTGATAAGTTAATTGCCTGGGGTGTATTTTTTAAAAAACTGGCAGCACTTGGCTCCAGGTCTTTCATTGGAATGGTAGAACCGCCTATCGCCAGGTTTTTAAAGGCTTGTTGTTTGTTTACTACTGCCTGCGGAAAATCAAGGCGGGGATTTATATACCGGGCTGTAAAAAACAAAATGCCGAACAAAAGATATAATGAAGAAAAAATCGCCAACCCATATTTGGGCTTTCTATTAGCCAGAAGCCATGCCATAATCGCCGGCAAAATAAGAATGATAATAAAATTTCGAAGTGCCAGAATTAATAACAGACCAAATACAAGACCCAAAAGCCTTTTAATACCAAGCCTCTTTTCCTTTGTGCTGAAATAGATAACATAAATAACAAGGCTGATACCTGTAAAAATTAATCCTTCTTTATGAATGCCGCTTGTCCAGTATATAAATGAAGGCACCAGGAAAGTGGCCAGCAATATGGCTGTTTTTTTACCGGGAAAAACATCTGTCATCACCTGGAAAATAGAAATAGCCCCAAACAAAGTAATAAAGGAGTAAAAAATTACATTCACATAATAATTCCCGATACTAAGGATGTTGAAAACAGAAAGGATTTTTATAAATACATTTCCTTTCAGGTCATTCCAGTAAGAATCATTGCTTTCAAAAAATTTAGAAACACCGCCTTCATACGGGTCCATGAAAAGGTTGGTGAAGTATTCATGCGGGTTATTAAAAAGCAAATGATACTCCTGTATACTGTTGGTGTGAAAGCCCCAGGTATCCTGCATTTGTGCCAGCCCGCCATAGTACAAACCTATCCAGCCATAAAAAATACCGGCCATTACTTTCAGCAGAAGGATGATAATAAGCTGTGACTGGCTTAAGCCAGTTCGGGTAAAGAATTTTACTTTGGTGACCAGCCATGCAAACAATACGAGATAAGCAACAAAAAGAAGGTACTCCAAAACAGCAAGATTTTATCCCGCAAAATAGCCATTCTTACTCTGATTGTCAGCACAAAGTTGACAAGTTATGCTCCGCCTCCAGGCTTCATCCTGTAAATTTGCAACTTGCTTGCCGAAGCTTATGCGAAGGCATAGCTCAATCATTTTATACTTTAATTATATTATAATATAGCCATGGAAGTAACCGTAAAAACCGCACAACAGCTACGATTAACGGAACAGGAATTTGAATTGATCAAACAAAAACTGGGACGTACACCCAACTTTAATGAACTCTGTGCTTTCTCCGGCATGTGGAGTGAGCATTGCAGCTACAAAAATTCCATTAAGTGGTTAAAGACATTACCAAGAGAAGGTGGGAGAATGCTGGTGAAAGCTGGCGAAGAAAATGCAGGGTTGATGGATATTGGTGATGGATTGGGTGTTGTTTTTAAAATTGAGTCACATAATCACCCATCTGCTATTGAACCTTTCCAGGGAGCAGCAACAGGAGTGGGTGGAATTCACAGAGATATTTTTACCATGGGTGCAAGGCCGATTGCATCTCTCAACTCACTTCGCTTTGGCAATTTAGAAGAAGATAAAACACAGCATCTGCTATCAGGTGTGGTGCATGGTATTGGCCATTATGGCAATTGTTTTGGTGTGCCAACCGTTGGGGGTGAAATATATTTTGATAAATGTTACCATACCAATCCATTGGTAAATGCGATGAGTGTTGGTATTTTAAAAAATGGCGAAACAGTTTCAGCAACTGCACTCGGAAAAGGAAACCCTGTGATGTTTGTAGGAAGTGCAACGGGTAAAGATGGAATCGGCGGCGCATCATTTGCATCTGCCGACATCACTGCGGAGAGTACACAGGAACTACCTGCCGTGCAGGTAGGTGATCCATTCCAGGAAAAGAAATTATTAGAAGCTTGTTTGGAAGTAATACAAACCGGTGCAGTAGTGGGAATGCAGGACATGGGAGCAGCAGGAATTATTTGTTCCACTGCCGAAATGAGTGCCAAAGGCGAAGTAGGTATGCGGATTGATCTCGATAAAGTACCAACCCGCCAAAGCAATATGAAGGCATGGGAATTGTTGCTGAGTGAAAGCCAGGAAAGAATGTTACTGGTTGCCACAAAGGGAAGAGAAGATGAAGTAATAAAAGTTTTTACGAAATGGGATTTGCCTTGTTCAGTAATTGGTGAAGTAACGGATGATGGTTTGTTGAATTTCTTTATGAATGGTGAACTGGAAGCCTCGTTACCTGCCTACGAATTAGTATTGGGCGGAGGTGCGCCACAGTATGAAAGAGAATACACTGAGCCGAAATATTTTGCTGAAATAAAAAAATTCAATCCGGATGCAGTTGAAGTGCCGGAAGATTTGAAAGCAATAGCAAAGCAATTAGTTCAGCTTCCTTCCATTGCATCAAAGAGATGGATATATAATCAGTACGATAGCATGGTAGGCACTAATAACACTTCTACCAATGCGCCAACTGATGCACCTTTAGTAATTGTAAAAGGAACAACGAAAGCATTAGCCGTTACCACAGATTGCAACAGTCATTATGTTTTTGCTGATCCATATAAAGGAACAATGATTGCGGTAAGTGAAGCGGCAAGGAATATTGTTTGCAGTGGTGGTTTACCATTAGGTGTTACTAACTGCCTGAACTTTGGTAATCCTTACGATCCGGAAGTATATTACCAGTTTGTGCAGGCAATAAAAGGAATGGGAGAAGCTTGCCGCAAATTTGATACTCCCGTTACTGGTGGTAATGTTAGTTTTTATAATCAATCCGCCGAAGGCGGACCTGTGTATCCTACACCAACAATCGGTATGGTTGGTTTGCTGGAAGATATTGCCGATAAAATGACATTGGATTTTAAAGAAGAAGGAGATGTGATTGTATTAATAGGTAAATCAAATAATGATATTAATTCTTCTCAATACCTCAATAAAGTTTGTGGAGTTGAATATTCTCCTGCTCCATATTTTGAATTGGAAGAGGAGTTTGCATTGCAACAAAAAGTAGCTGAGTTAATTAAAAGCAATCTTATTGAATCCGCACATGATGTAAGTGAAGGGGGCTTGTTTGTTACAC
>JAJAZO010000326.1 GCA_026785745.1 Chitinophagaceae bacterium
ATCCAATAGTCTTTCTAATAATGAAACTAACCTGTCTTTTTGTACTAATGATAATAATACTTCGCCATCTTTACTTCTCTCCTCATTCGGCCAGAATTTATTATTCTTTATCCGGTAGTTCTCAAACCAGGTTATCCGCTTCTTAAAATCTATAAGATGATCCATTTTTTTTTTGGAGATAGCAGAAACTGCAAATAATGGTGTAATACCAACTATAGATTGAATACGCAATGGAATAGGTGCGGCTCCGCTTACACACAACACATCGTAGAAAAACTTATCTTCTTCATTCCAGAGGCCATGTTCGTTCAATGATTCAGCTATCAATACAAAGTGTTCAAAGAATTTGGTGGCGGTATCTTCAAACGTATCATCCTGCATCGCAATCTCAACTGCAATATCCATCATTTCTAATGCATAAGCTCCCATCCAGCTTGTTCCATCGGCTTGTTCCAATTGTATTTCACCAGTAAAATGCTGGCTTCTGTTAAACACACCAATATTATCAAGACCAAGAAACCCGCCTTCAAAAATGTTATTACCGTTTACATCCTTCCGGTTTATCCACCAGGTAAAATTGATAAGCAGTTTCTGAAATACTTTCTTTAAGAATTTAATGTCGCCTTCTCCTGTTCTTCGCTTTTCAATATTATATACCTGCATTGCTGCCCATGCCTGCACCGGTGGATTTACATCGCTGAAGTTCCATTCATAAGAAGGCAACTGTCCATCAGGTTTCATGTACCATTCCCGCATCATTAATAATAACTGGTGCTTGGCAAACGTAGGATCAACCACTGCCATAGAGATACATTGAAAAGCCAGGTCCCATGCCGCATACCAGGGGTATTCCCATTTATCCGGCATCATTATGATGTCCTGATTTTTTAAATGCTTCCAGTCATGATTGCGGCCATTTCTTTTGCCATCATTGGCAGGTGTAATGCCGTCACCTTTACTCAACCATCGCTCCACATCAAAATGATAAAATTGTTTACTCCATAGCACACCGGCTAATGCCTGTCGTTGTATGCGGGCCATATCATCACTCATTCCCTTAGGTAAAATGGCTGCATAAAAATCATCTGCCTCCTCTTTTCGGATATCAAAAACTTTTTTCAACGAAGGAGAAAAAGGTATACCCACCAGGTCTTTGCTCAACCGGCAATAAATGGTTTTAGTAGCACCGCCATTTATATTCATGTTATACACCGGAGAAAATTTGGTGCCTGCCTTTCTCATAGACAGTTCTTTTACATTCTTATTATTAATAACCGCATCATGAAAAGCATCTTTTACAAAAATATCTGCATTGGGCTGGCCGAATAATTTCTCCCGATTAGTTTTATTATCGGTGTACCAGCAATCATCTGCCGGTTGAAAATAAAAAAAGTAATCCCCCATTTTTTCATGCTCTGCCCTCACTGTGTTTTTATCTATCTGTTCAATGGCTGGCATTTTCTTGTATCCCTTATAGCTTTCCCTGTTATAAAACCATAGAGTTGGCAACACGGTTATTTCAGCCGCTTTACTGTAACGGTTGGTAATATCAATTTTAATAAAAATATCCTGGGCACTTTGCTTGGCATAGGTTACCAGCACATCAAAATACTGGTTATCATCAAACACACCGGTATCTAATATTTCATATTCCGATTCCAGGCGATTTCTTCTTTTATTTTCTGTCCGCAGTTTTTCATAAGGAAATTCCTGTTGCGGGTACTTGTACAGGTATTCCATGTAATAGTGAGTAGGTAAATTATCAAGGTAATAATACAACTCCTTTACATCTTCGCCATGATTACCCTCAGGATTGCTTAACCCAAATAACCGTTCTTTCAGGATGGAGTCTTTCCCATTCCACAATGCAATACCAAAACAAAGGCTGCCAAAAAAATCGCTGATACCGGCCAAGCCATCCTCACCCCACAAGTAACTACGGCTGTGTGCATGATCAAAAGGAAAATAATTCCAGGCATCGCCCCATGGGCCATAGTCTTCCCTTACAGTGCCCCATTGCCTTTCACTTAAATAAGGGCCCCATTGCGCCAGTGGAATTTCTGTTGTTGCATTAACTGACAGTCGTTGATGTTCTGCTGTCATCTTTTTTATTTATAGTAGTAACTGGCAAGCTATGAATCGTTAGAGTAATGAAGTTAAAAAATACAGCCGAATTAACAGCAGATAATAATTATTTAGGACATCTCTAAAACTAATCCCTCCAGAAGTTCTCCACTCAAAAAGAGTTTCTTTTGGTTAACTCCTGAAGAGTTTTTAGAGATCCCCTTAATATGTTTTACTCAATTGATACAATACTTTCAATTGTTCAGTATTTAATCCTTTCGTTGTATCCTGTAACCAATGTCTTTTAAATCCAATGATGGCCGCATTGGTATCTTTTGTATCAAAGCCTACAATCCGTAAGGCTTGCAAATGATTGAAGTTTGCCGGCAACACAACATTCATTGCAGCATCAAACCAGTTTCCAAAACCTTTCTCTGACAACTGCTTCCAGGGAAACCGCCAGTTAGGGTCATTTTTTCTGGTTGGCGCTATATCACCATGCCCAATAAAATTTGAAGTGGGAATACTATATGCTTTTTTCAACCGGTCAAGCAGCAGCACTAAACTACTCATTTGTGCTTCCGCAAAAGGTTCAAACCCGTTATTGTCTAATTCAATTCCAATACTGGATGAATTTAAATCGGTAGTGTTTCCCCACTTGCTCACTCCTGCATGATGTGCTCTTAGCAAATCATTCAGCATATGGTGTACTGCTCCATCTTTACAAATAACATAATGGGCACTTACTTCTCTTGAGCCGGCTACGGTAAATGTTTTTAATGTTTGCTCACAACTATTTTGTGCTGTGTGGTGAATGATAACATAATTGGGACGACGCATGGAGAGATTGGTGGTACCCACCCAATCAACAGCATAGGGTAACCCTGCAGAATCTTTCAACGGGTATTCTGCCAATAGCTTTGCATACTCTTTGGCCTTTTTCTTATATATCTTATTACTTTCCGCATACTTACTTTGAGAGCAACTGTAAGTGATAACGATAATGGCTAAAAGAATAAACCCCTTCTTCATGTAACCGTGTTTAATGATGCTGAAAAGAAAGTTGTTACTGATACCTCCGGTAAAGCATATAAATAATTTTTCGCACCATGCCATTCATATTACCGCCAGAATTATCTTTCATAAAATGTCTTTTAAATGCCGCTACTGCCGAATCCGGTGCTGAAATATCATATCCTATAATTCTAAGCCCCATCAGGTAATCAAAGTTGTCTGGCACCCGCACATCTGTTGTATCGTCCCACCATAGCCCAAACCCTTTTTCACTCAGCTCTTTCCAGGGAAACCGATAGTTTGGATCCATCTTTCTTGCAGGCGCAATGTCGCCATGACCGATAAAATTTGCGTCTGGTATTTTATAGGTATTCTTCAACCGGCCAAGTAATATAGTTAAGCTGGCCATTTGTTCTTCCGAAAAAGGTTGATAGCCATTATTGTCTAATTCAATACCAATGCTACTGGAGTTTAAATCCGTAGTATTCCCCCATTTACTATCACCTGCATGATGCGAACGCAGCAAATCGTTCAGCATGTGGTACACAGTTCCATCGTTACAAATAAGATAGTGGGCACTGGCCTCCCTTACACCTGGTGTGGTAAACTCCTGTATCACATTGTTGCAATTATTTGTAGCAGTATGATGAATGATAACATAGTTGGGACGGCGCAAACCCATATTGGATGTGCCTACCCAATCGGGGGCATACCGAAGCCCGGCAGAATCCCGCAATGGAAATTCCATAATCACTTTTGCCATTGAATCAATCATAGCATAATGAAGCCGGTTAGCCCTGTCATACTTACCTGCGGATGCAGTTATTTCCGTAATAGTTAATGAATCATTTCCAGCCTGCCCTTTATCAGATGTATCCTTTTTAGCCGGTAATAACAAAGTATCTTTTACAGCTACTGTTGTTTTAATAATGATGGCACTTGTATTTGTTGGTTCTAACGATTTTACATTAATTACAACTTTACCCTCACTGCTGGCACTTAGCAACAGCAGGAGGATACCAAGTATCACTTGTCCTGATATGATTTTCTGTTTCAAAAACATCCTACAATTTACGCAATTAATTTTTTTTTCTACTACCCTGATGACGGTAAATGTTGCGTTTTGGTTTGATACCTGCGCCGCCATGCCGCAAACGTGGAGTATATGAAGGTGTGGCCCCTAACTCCTGAGGCACAGTAGCTTTCTCTACTTCTTTTTCCAATAATTGTTCTATTGCAGCAAATTTATTCTGTTCTTTTTCGCCAATCAGGGTAAACGCAGCACCGTCTGCTTCGGCTCTTGCCGTACGGCCAATACGATGCACATAATCCTCCCCATCTCCCGGCACATCATAATTAATGACTACATCAATCGTATCAATATCAATACCACGACTTAATATATCAGTTGCCACCAGTACCGGAATACGTCCAGCAGTAAATGCACTCAATACACTTTCTCTTTCGTTCTGCTCCAGGTCGCTATGAATTTCTGCAATATTAAAACCGCCATGCTTCAATTCCTTTGTCAATTGCTTTACCGTTTGTTTACGGCTGCAAAAAATAAGTGCATTTTTATACGGTGTTTCTTTCAATAGTTTTTTTATCAATGGAAGCTTCTGCGGCTCATATACCACATAAGCTTTCTGTATAATTTTCTCCGGTGGTTTGGAAATAGCAATATTGATTTCCACCGGCTCATGCAAAATCTTTTTTGCGAGTTGCCTTATTTTTGGCGGCATCGTTGCAGAGATCAATATATTTTGCCGCTTGGCCGGTTATGCCTGCAATATTTTATTTATATCATCCTGGAAACCCATGTCCAGCATCCGATCTGCTTCATCCAGTACTAAATATTGCAACCCTTTCATGTTTACATAGCCCATGTTCAGGTGGGCAATCATACGGCCGGGAGTACAAACAATAATATCAGCACCCATCTGCAATGCTTTTTTTTCGGCCACAAAACTCTGTGCATCAGTACCACCATATATTGCAATAGAACTAAGGTGTGAAAAATATGACAGCCCTTCCATGTGTTGCGAAATCTGGATAGCCAACTCTCTTGTAGGAACAATGATCAATGCACCCACTTTTCCATCTACATGATTAGTGAGAAGACCGTTCATTACCGGCAATAAAAAAGCCGCTGTTTTTCCTGTACCGGTTTGTGCCGAAGCTATCACATCTTTACCCGCCATTATCGGCGGTATCACCTGTTCCTGCACCGGTGTGGCGTTTTCGTAATTAGATGCCTCGATACCTTCCAACAGGTTAGAATGAAAATTGAACTCTGTAAAACGCAAAATGAAATGGTGTTAAATCGGATGACACAGGTTTGCCTGTAATTTTTTGAATAGGCGAAGATACTGAAAATACAGGTGTGGTAACCAGCGGCATTGGTATTACCTGCCTGCCTCCCGGACAGGTACGTTCGTTATTGAACATTTTAAAATTACCTAAGCAATATTCATTTTTTATAATAGAGTGACAAACAATTTGTAAAAATTTAATTGTTGGTCAAATAGTAATTATGACAAAAGACTATTCAGTTTCTATATTACCCCCATCGTATCTTCACAAAAATTTTCTATGTCCGCACAATTTGGAATGATAGGCTTAGGTACCATGGGCCGCAACCTGGTTCTGAATATGGCTGATAAAGGTGTTACTGTATGCGGCTACGACAGAAACATTGACCAGCAAAAAAGATTAGCCGAAGAAGGTGCTGGCAAACCGGTGCAAGTGGCCACCAACATGCAGGAATTAGTAAACAGCCTGGAAACACCAAGACGAATAATGCTATTGGTGCCTGCCGGAAAAATAGTGGACGCAGTGATAGATGAAGTAAGCCCATTATTGCAACCCGGCGATATTCTAATTGATGGCGGTAATTCTCATTTTACGGATACAGATAAAAGGATTGAACGGTTGAAACCAACCGGTATTCATTTTACCGGCATGGGTGTAAGTGGTGGTGAAGATGGTGCCAGGCTCGGCCCCAGCATGATGCCCGGTGGCAGTGCGGAAGGTTATGCTGAATTAAAAAACATACTGGAAAAGATTGCAGCGAAAACTGAAGATGGCCCTTGTGTTACATTTATCGGTAATGGTTCTGCCGGTCATTATACCAAGATGGTGCATAATGGAATTGAATATGCGATGATGCAGCTCATCAGTGAAGTATATGGCATTTTAAAAAAAATTGGCGGCTTATCCAATGCAGAACTCCAACAAGTATTTACTGATTGGAATACAACCGAACTACAATCCTTCCTGATAGAAATAACAGCGGAAGTTTTCAAAAAAGAAGATACAGAAACAGGTCAGCCATTAATAGATGTAATATTAGACAAGGCTAAACAAAAAGGTACCGGCATGTGGACATCGCAAAGTGCCATGGACCTGAATGTGCCGTTGCCAACTATTGATGTGGCTGTCAGTATGCGGTACCTCTCTGCCATGAAAGACGATAGGGTAAGTGCTGCTGCAAAATATCCGGTGCAACAAAGTAATACGGCGACTGACAAACAACAACTCATCTCCCTTTGCAGAAATGCGTTGCATTTCGGTTTACTTTTATCGTATGCACAGGGTTTGCAATTGCTGAGTGTAGCATCCACTACTTACAAGTATGCAATTAATATAGCAGAAGTGATTAGTATATGGAAAGGCGGCTGCATTATCCGGTCTGTGTTACTGAATGATTTGCAAAAAGCTTATAAAGAAGATGCGGCGTTAACCAATATTATTCAATCACCTGTTTTTATACCAATTCTGAAAGCATTAAGAAACGAAACTGCTGCATTAATCGCTTTAGCAATAACAAACAGTCAGCCTGTTGCTGCTTTATCTGCTTCGTTACAATATTTTACAGCGTACAGCGCTGCACAGTTACCCGCCAATCTGATACAAGGGCAAAGGGATTTTTTTGGTGCACACACTTATGAACGTATTGATAAACCGGGAAGCTTTCACACGGAATGGAATTAATAAAAAATACTTATGAATCACAAACAACCTGCGTCGGCAAATATTGTCATCTTTGGTGGTAAAGGTGATCTAGCCTGGAGAAAGTTAATCCCGGCATTTTTTAATCTTTATACCAGTGGATTTTTACCCAAACAATTTTCCATCTATGGAGTGCATTATGAAAAAATGCCCGAGAAAGCTTATGAAGCTTATATTCTGGAAGGGGTAAACACTTTTTCCCAGTACGGTAAAGCCACCAACAAGGAATGGAAAAAATTTGCTGCACACCTGTTCTTTTTTGAAGGAGATTTTACCACAGAAGATACTTACCGGCGGCTGTCCCTTTTATTAAATCAAAATGATAAAAGCTGGGGCGGCAGAGCAGTTCGTTTATTTTATTATTCGGTAGCTCCCCGCTTTATAGAGCCAATTTCCTTGCAACTGGCTCAGCATCATTTGGCCAGTGATGTGCATATGGACAGGATAGTGGTAGAAAAACCTTTTGGCAGCGATTTGCAAACAGCGAAAGAATTAAATCAATTGCTCACCAAACAATTCAGGGAAAAACAAATTTACCGGATTGACCATTACCTCGGCAAAGAGACAGTGCAGAACCTGATGGCTTTTCGCTTTGCCAATATTGTATTTGAATCTATCTGGAACAATAATTATATAGAGCATGTACAGATAACTGTAGCGGAGCATATCGGTGTAGGTGGTCGTGGCGGTTACTATGAGCAGGCAGGTGCATTGAAGGATATGATACAAAATCATTTGCTGCAATTGCTTTGTGTGGTAGCAATGGAACCACCTGTTTCGTTTGAAGCAGAAGATGTACGTAATAAAAAAGTGGATGTGCTGAAAGCCTTGCGACCATTGACAAAAATTGATGTGGCAAAGAACATTGTAAGAGGGCAATACAGTGAAGGAAAACTGGACGGAAAAAAACAAGCAGCATACAGGAAAGAAAAAAATGTCAATCCAAAATCAACGACAGAAACATTTGTAGCCCTAAAATTATTCGTGGATAACTGGCGATGGAAAAATGTTCCTTTTTATCTGCGTACCGGCAAAGCAATGGCAAAAGCTACTTCGCTGATTGTTATTCAATTTAAACCAGTACCTCATAATTTGTTTGGCGAAAAAATAGTTACTGATACCAGGCCCAACCAGCTTATCATTAGCATTCAACCGGAAATGGAAACTACATTATTGTTTCATGCAAAAGAACCCGGTGTGCAAATGAAAATAAAGCCGGTGGAAATGGACTTTACTTATAAAGAAAGCTATGATACCCCCGTGCCAGAAGCTTATGAAACATTATTATTGGATGTACTCGAAGGCGATGCTACTTTATTTATGCGGGCCGACCAGGTAGAAGCAGCATGGAAAGTGGTAACTCCTATTATGGAAGCATGGAAAAAAGGAACGGCACCACGGTTTCCTAATTATGAACCAGGAAGCTGGGGACCAAAAGCCGCCCGAGAATTAATAAAAGAACAAGGTTGTGAATGGACATTATTACCAGAGAATGGAGTACATAAAATAAAATTTAAAAAAAGATAAGATGAAGAACCCCGGCATTACCATTTGGAAAGATGCAGAAGCTCTAAGTATTGCGGCTGCACATTTCTTTGTGGCAGAATGCCATCGTTGCATTGCAAAAAAAGGAAAGTTTGTCGTAGCTCTTTCCGGCGGTAACACACCTAAACGGTTATATCAATTACTTGGAAGTCCGGATTTTAATTGCAACATTCCCTGGGACAATGTTTTTTTATTTTGGAGTGATGAACGGTTTGTACTGCATACAGATGCGGACAGTAATTACAGAATGGTGAAAGAGAATTTACTGAACTATATTTCAATACCTGAAAAAAATATTTTTGCTACACCGGTGAACGGTACAGCGAAAGATTGTGCAAAGGAATATGAACAAACCATTCATACATTTTTCGGTAAGAAGATTGTTTTCGATTCTGTACTGCTTGGCCTTGGCAATGACGGGCATACTGCTTCCCTGTTTCCGGGTACTACTATTGTAAAAGAAAAAAAGAAATTAGTAAAAGAGGTTTGGGCAGAAGAAAAGAAAACCTGGCGCATCAGCTTTACCCTTCCGCTGATTAACAGGGCAGCACAAATTATTTTTTTAGTGGCCGGAAAAGAAAAAGCAGCCGTAGTTGCCAGTGTTATCAATCATAAAAAAATAAACCCAGCCTTCCCTTCTCAATTAGTAAAGCCTGAAAAAGGAACTATATGCTGGATGCTTGATGAAGAAGCTGCGGCTAACATATAACCACTCCACGGTAAGACAACTCTGCTACATTTTACATATTTTTTTGAGTTCCTTATACAATAATATTTTGCATATGCCGTATAAAGGAACAACTCAAACCAATGAAATTTCTTTCCCTTCCAAGCCTGTTTGTCTGCCTTTTAGTATTTGCTTCTTTTATACCAGCAAAGAAAATCAGGCTTTCTACTACTACTCCTTCACCTTTAGCCAGCTATTCCACCGCATGGAATGATGCCAAATACCTGAAATGCAATACCGCTACCATGGCTAATTACATGACGGCTGCTGAAAAAGAAGTGATATATGTGTTGAACCTGGCAAGATTGAACCCGGTGTTGTTTGCTAATACGGTACTGAAAAAATATCCTGCCCGTCATACCACTTACTATACATCGCTACTCAATACAATGCTGAAGCTGAAACCCGCAAAACTATTATACCCTGATTCGCTTTGCTTTGCTGGAGCAAAATGTCATGCAGTCAATTCCGGAAAAGAAGGTTATGTTGGTCACTACCGAAGTACGGATGAATGCAGGAAAAAATGGTATTATACTGGTGAGTGCTGCGATTACGGCCATAACAAACCGCTTGATATTATCATGTCATTATTGATTGATGAAAGTGTGGAGTCATTAGGCCACCGGAAAATATGCCTCGGCGATTATAAAAAAATAGGTGTTTCAATTCAGCCACATATTTCTTACAGGTATAACACGGTAATAGATTTTCATTATTGAGAAAGCAAAAATAATTAATCCATAATCTGCTCCAGGTGTACCAGTTGTCCGTCTTTGGTTATCCCTTCTATTACTACCCGGAAAGATTTACTTACATCATTATTATAAAAACTAAGTTTCACTTTATTTTTTAACGGGGTTGTTGCCACCTGTGGATTCCAGTATAAAGTAGTACGTAAATCTCTTTTTTCATTGGCTGCATTAAAGCTGCTGTAGTTGGGTGAATAAAACTGACGAATGGGGCTATAGCCGCTTACCATGTTATTGGACAATCCTTTACCAGGGTCGGCCTTTACATCATCACCACGACGGGTATAAATGGAAATGGCACCATTGGAGCTATTTCCTGAGCCTCCAAAAAATGGCGGACGAAAAACTTTTATATAAGCTATTTGTGAAACAGAAATAGAAGTTACAAAATCAGCATCCATCGGCACTTCATCTAAAAATAGTTGCGGCGAACCTCCCCGCCATGTCATCGTTGGCGGGTTTGTGCTTGTATTGACCTGCAATCCGGCTACTTTGGATTGCAGGTATTCGAAAACATTACGGGAAGCAAAACTTAATTGATCATTCACTAAATCAAACTGGTACCCATCGCCTCCTGAAAATAAACCAGAAGAATATTTTTGATCCAGTATTTCCAGCGGCGATTTTGTTTTAGCTCTTACAATTACATTCTCCAGCGTCTTACCTTCCAACTCCTTCAATAAACTTAGTGTTTCATCAGACAACTGGAAATGACGGCTATAGCCTGTGGTATCACCCAATTTGTTGTAAAAAATACCAATAGCTGGAATGCGGTAGCGAATGGCGGGCAACCGGTTTTCCATAAACGTTACAGATGCATCATTTAATCCTTTGGAAAGTCTGTAAAAAATATGCACTGTATCAAAAAGAAAAAGTGAAGGGTCATTGAAAGTGCCATTTGGCATTACAGGCAGCATCACCATTTTATTTTCTCCTTCGGATTTTTTTTTGCCGATGATAAGAATAATATGGGCAGCATCTCTTAACTGTGAAGGTGTAGCTCCATACACCTTTCCGGAAAGGTATAGATAAGCAGTGTCTTTAGGGTAAACAATTTTGGGCAATTTGCCTTTTACTACATCCTCCCATATAAAACGCCGCCAGCCATGTGTAAGCATTACGAGGTCAAGCCGCTGTGCTATCGTATCGTTATTAGCAGAAAAATAATAAGCAGGATTAAACACCAGTCCTTTTATATCACCCGTTAATAAAAGATGAGAAACAATATTATCACTGCTATCCGCCTCAATACCGGCATCTGTTACTGATACAGCAAAACTGGCATACAGACTATCGGGTACCGTAATCATAATTTCATTTCTGGCTCTTTTATTCAATCCCCAGTGTTCCACTGTCATCTCTGCATTAAAACGATATTCATCATTATTAATGTAAGTAATGCGTTCTGCCAGTGGCTTCCATTGCCCGTCAAACACTGTAATGGTCAATATACCAGAAGGAAGATCTCCAACAGGAATTACGCCTTTGGCAGAACCGGATGAAATATCTTTTGTTACTTTAAATGCCTGGTACTGATTAATAGTACCAAGTATTTGCAAGGGACCCAGTCTTTTTGCCAGATTCGGTTCAGCAGTAACAATAAAAATTCTTTTATTGCCCGATAATGTTACCTGCAATGAAACCCCTGTTGATTTAATGGCAGGCAATGCTGTTGTATGGTCAGCGCCTTTTTCGTCTTTCCATTTAGCCGTATAAGTTTCACCGGGTTGGGGTAAAAGAAAAAAATAACCCATCCCGTCATGTATAATTCGCAGGCTGTCTATCTTTTCGCCTTTACTGCTTTGTACAACACCTTTTATTTTAACCGGCTTGCCCCACTGATCGGTTGCTTTAAAAGCAATTTTGCCTGCGATACCTGCTATTGCATCACCCCCTTCAGGAAAAAATTGCAGCGTTGGTACAACCGAAATCTTAGCAGCAGGCACATTCATATTTTTTGTAAGTATGCGAATATCTTTTTCATATAAAAAAGTAGAATCAAAATTGAGCATCCATTTTGTATATGCTTTTACATGGATGAACTGGCCTGTATAACCAGCAGGAATATCAAACTGTCCGTTACTGGTCGCATCCACAACAGGGCCTGCATTATGTAAAAGAAGATTACCCTTATTATCTGTCCAATCAGTATATAATGTTTTGCTATCATCAGCCAGGGCAACACCCACCATCAGGTAAGCTTTATACCAAACTGTTTCTCCGGGGGCATAGGCAGATTTATCGTATTGAATATAGGTACGTTCCTGGCCATATTCAGCAGCATACCGGGCTATTGTTGAATCAATATTTTGTGCTGTGCCAGAAACACCAAGGAAGAAAAGAATAAAAAAAACAAGAAGCCTTTTGGGGGTCATACAGTTAATTATTACCTGAATAATCAAAGGTTGCAAATTAAGGCATAATGAATCTGAAACAAAGCCATTAACAGTTTTACAACACTTGCGGAAGATATTACATATTTCTGCGATACTGCCCGCCCACTTCATATAAAGAATGAGTAATTTGGCCCAGCGAACAATACTTTACTGTTTCCATCAATTCAGCAAAAAGGTTTCCATTGTTAATAGCAACAGCTTTTAACTTTTGCAGCATCTCACCAGATTTATTTTCATTTCGCTTCCAGAAAGCCTGCAGGGTTTGTATCTGTTGTTGTTTTTCTTCGGTGGTACTGCGGATAACTTCCGTTGGTAAAATGGTAGGACTTCCTTTTTTATTGAGAAAAGTATTTACACCAATCAATGGCAATTCACCGGAATGCTTTTGGTGTTCATAGTATAAACTTTCCTCCTGTATTTTATTTCGCTGATACATTCTTTCCATTGCACCGAGCACACCACCTCTCTCCGTAAGCC
>JAJAZO010000327.1 GCA_026785745.1 Chitinophagaceae bacterium
AGTGCTGCCAGTGCCGTAAACTTTATGAGTGCATTGGCCAGTGCCGGTACTATCTTATTCCTTTTCTGGAGTGTTACTCACTTTGCCCGAAAAATGTTTGTAAATGTCGGTGAGCAATTAAATGCTTCGCAAATTTTTACCACTATGGCCGCAGGTGTGGTGGGTGGCTTAGCTTATACGTTCAGTGATTCTTTTTGGTTTAGTGCTGTTGAGGGTGAGGTATATGCCTTATCATCTTTTTTCACTGCATTGGTATTCTGGGCTATGCTTAAGTGGGAGCATGCTGATGAAAATGCAGGCAGCGATTCGTATGCACGGGCCAGAAGCGACCGCTGGATCGTTTTCCTTTTCTTTATGATGGGTCTTTCAATTGGTGTTCACTTATTAAACATATTGACGATTCCGGCCATTGTAATGATTTATTATTATCGCCGCTACCAAGTTTCTACCAAAGGAGCCATCGTTGCCTTCCTTATTGGTTGTGTTATTACAGGAGTAGTGCAGCTTGCCGTTATTCAATATTCAATGAAAGGTGCAGGCATCTTTGATATATTCTTTGTGAACACAGTAGGAATGCCTTTCTTCTCAGGTTTTGCTATTTACTTTATTTCACTGGCAGCCCTTATTACCTGGGCATTGCGGTTCAATGAAAAAACTATTTCAAAAGCAAAACTCATTACATTCTTTGTATTATTCCTCTCTTTATCATTGCTGCCATTTATTGTTAGCCTTGGCTCAGGCGGTGCAAAATTCTTTAAGTTCTTGTTGGTGGGTGGTTTAGCATTTGTTGCTGGTTCTTTTCTGAAACCAGCGGCATTAAGAATTTTAAAACTCTCCTTGTGGTGTTATGCATTTATGATGATTGGCTATTTCATGTATTTCACAGCCCTCATCCGTTCTAATGCAAATCCTACTATTGATATGAACAATGTTGATAATCCCATCAACCTTGTTTATTACCTGAGTCGTGAACAATATGGCGAAGCACCTTTGTTAAGAGGCCCGCATTTTGCCGCCAATTACAAATATGGATCCGACGGATATGTGGAACTGAAAGATGGGGAGATGAAGTATGTAAAAGGTAAGGATAAATATATAGCCACTGGCCGTGAAAAGAAACCGCAGTATGAAAGCAGCGACATTCAATGGTTTCCGAGAGTGTGGGATGCAAGTAACGATCAATACCATGCTGATTTTTATGCCGAATGGCTGGGGCTTGACCAGGATGAGCAAACTCGTAAATATGAAGCTCCATCGTATGGTGATAATATGAAGTGGTTTTTTGAATACCAGATGAGTCACATGTACTGGCGATACTTTATGTGGAATTTTGCCGGTAAACAAAATGATATACAAGGTCTCGGCAATAAACGGGATGGTAACTGGATAACAGGTTTTTCATTTATTGACAATGCCCGGCTGGGTGATCAAAGTAAACTACCCGATAGTATAAAGAATAATAAGGCGCATAATAAACTTTTCCTGCTTCCATTCCTGTTTGGTATTGTAGGATGTATTTATCAGTTACTTAAAAAACGAAATGACTGGATTGTCAGCTTCCTCCTGTTTTTTATGACGAGTGTTGCTGTTGTACTATATCTTAACCAACCCGGCAATCAACCCCGTGAACGGGACTATGCCTATGTAGGTTCTTTCTATGCCTTTGCTATCTGGATTGGCCTGGCCGTCGTTGCTTTTGTAAAAATGGCAAGGGAAAAAGCAGATAAACTAACCTTCCAAAACATGCTGATAGGTGGAAGCATTCTCACATTCCTTATCACCGTAATGAGTGGTGGCGGACTGATGGGAAGTATTTTTGCAACAGCATTATATGCCGCCGTTACTGCTGGTGTTACCTTACTTGTAAGGGCTGTTTCATCAGGCGGGCAAAATGCAGGAACACTTAATATTGCCACTGCTGTTATTAGTCTTGCTGTACCGATATTAATGGCACAGCAGGAATGGGACGACCATGACCGGAGCAGAAAAACTACAGCTCCCGATATGGCCAAAGCTTACTTAGAAAGCTGCGCCCCTAATGCTATCATCTTTACATTTGGAGATAACGATACTTATCCATTGTGGTATGCACAGGAAGTGGAAGGTGTTCGTACAGATATCCGTGTTATTAATAACAGCCTGTTGGGTATTGACTGGTATATCAACCAGCTTCGTTATAAAGTAAACGATGCTGATTCATTAGATGTACTCTGGTCGCCAGAACAGATAGAAGGACATAACAGGGAGTTTCTCCGTTATCGCTTACAGGGAGATGCGAATGAATATTATGACCTGTATGATGTAATGAAAAATGTACTGGGCAAACCAAACTATGATAAAGAAACAGGCCGTGATGTTGGCTTTGGAAGTTTTCCGGTAGCAAAATTCAAAGTTCCCGTTAATATCGAAGCAGTAAAAAAGAATGGTACGGTAAACCCAACGGATAGTGCTCTTTCAGAGATACGATTTGAAATACCACAAAATAAACTGAATGAAGGCCTGGTGCGCAGCGACTTTATTATCCTGAACATCATTGCTTCGAATGCTGCCAATGGATGGAAACGTCCGATTTATTTTACTTCGCCGATGGGAGAACTTGGTTTTGCGCAATACTTACGTAAGGATGGCCTGTCGTACCGGTTGGTGCCTCTCGTAACCAAACAACCACAAGCCAATTGGGTAACTGATGATGCACTTCGCCAGATGCGATTAGGCGGAACACAAATCAGGGATAATAATACTGATACGATGTACAAAAACATGATGACGAAATACGAGTTTGGTGGTGCAGACAAAAAAGGAGTTTACTTTGATGAAGAGAACCGCCGTCATATTCTCAATCTGCGGGCATTGTTTGCTGAAGCAGCAGGTAATATGGCAGATGCTGGTAAAAAAGATGAAGCCGCCAAGCTGCTTGATAAGGTAGAAAAAGGTATTGACCCTGCTAATTTGCCCTATGCATTAGTGAGCCGATATAATAGTCAAAACCAAACAGGGTTGCTTTACCTGGAAGCTTGCTATAAAGCCGGCAAAACAGAACTTGCTGAAAAAATAAGACTGGCCCTTCGCAAGGACCTGGAACAACAGCAGAAGTATTACAATTATATCCGTGACAGCAAGCCGCAGTACTATGGTGGATTTGAAAGGTCTGAAGCACCGATAAATGAAATAATGCTGCAGGTACTTGGTGCCATAGAGAAAAAATATGCTCCGCAGGTGCAAACTACATCGCCAACGGAAGGAAATAATCCAACCATCATTAACCAGGTGAATAAAGATTCCGGTGCAATGAAAGACAGCAACCGCTAATCTTTATCAAATAATAATTTTCAATACCCTTGCCCCGGCAAGGGTATTTTATTTTGAACTTCCGGCAGTTTAAGTTGTTGATAGGAATATGGCAAAATATTTGTCGTAAATTTACAATTCAATGAGAGGATTTCATTTCACCAAATTTGATGCAAACAGCGAAGGCAAAAGCAAGTTCGACCAATTGCTAAGTCTCTTTATGCAACTGCTCACCTACACCAGTGGTGATGTGGGAGAAGCTATGCAATGGATGAATGAATTGGATAAACAATATCAGCTAACCGATGATGAATATGGGATGGGTGATTTTATAGATGAACTGAAAGAGAAAGGCTACCTCACTGATAATAATGAACAGGGCGAAATAAGAATTACTCCCAAAACAGAGCAGGGAATAAGAAGAAGCAGCCTCGAAGAGATTTTTGGGAAGCTGAAGAAAACGAAACAAGGCGACCATCATAGTTTTAAACCCGGACAAGGCGATGAACTGAATCCTGACACCCGGCAGTTTCAGTTTGGTGATATGCTTGAGCAGATTGATTTTACTGAAAGCATCCGCAATGCACAGATTAATCATGGTATTGATAGTTTCCGGATGCAGGAAGATGACTTAACGATACGGGAAACAGATTTTAAAGCACAGACTTCTACGGTGCTGATGATTGATATTTCTCACTCCATGATTTTGTATGGCGAAGACAGGATTACTCCGGCTAAAAAGGTGGCGATGGCATTGAGCGAATTAATAAAAACAAGATACCCAAAAGACACATTGGATATAGTAGTGTTTGGTAATGATGCCTGGACGATTGAAGTGAAAGACCTCCCCTATTTACAAGTTGGGCCGTACCATACCAACACCGTTGCCGGTTTGGAACTGGCAATGGATATTTTGCGGAGAAGAAAGAATCCGAACAAGCAGATATTTATGATTACCGATGGTAAGCCTACTTGTTTGAAGATTGGTAAGCGATATTATAAAAACAGTTTTGGGCTTGACAGAAAAGTAGTGAACCGCTGTATCAACC
>JAJAZO010000328.1 GCA_026785745.1 Chitinophagaceae bacterium
GGAGAAACGTCAACACTGGCTTCTAAGTATAAAGAGCAGCAGAACATAGTTTACAAAGTTTGCAATAAGAGTGGACAAACAGCTTGTGTGGAAGACCTGGGCAATAAATAACAATCATTTTCTCTTTTCTTGTAACCAGACCACTAATTCTTTTTTAATAGCCTCTCCAATTATTTTTTGATTAGCAGGAGTTTGTAAAAAATCATGACTTGCGGCATTATCACCAATTTCGAGCAGCACCCGGAAAGGTGCTGTATTTACGTTTTCATCAAGACTGAAAAAACTTAATTTCCCACTTTCCCGGCAGCTGTAATCATTTCTGCCAGTTGTGCTGTCAAGCAACACACCACGGTTTTCCATATCGGTGGCTGAGCAAATAGCTTTTACCAAACGTCCGGCAAGTTCCCTGTTGGCTGATTCGTATTTATCACCGTAATGAATATAGCCCCATACGGCGTGGCGTTTAGTACCCCCATTATTATGCACTGCTATAAAGACATTTGGATGTTTATTGTTTGATTCTTTTAGTTCATAGGCATAACCAGAATTTTTTTCATCAATAATGGCAGTGGTATGTAATATTTTAGTGTTACTTCCTGAATCAGCATGGTGATACTCTTTTTTGCCAAGGCTCCATACTTTATATTCTTTTAATGGGTTCCATGCCATGGCGGCTTCAACAATGCCATTGCAGGTAGCTGCTTCGCTGAAATCTTTACCGGTGTCTGTCTGGTGAGAAGGTTGCCAAACGATAGTTTGCCGGAGTCCGCTTTGTGCAGTGTGACGATTGCAGGATTGTGTAAGTAGAAAAATAATCAGCAGGGATGAGAAAGGGATTCTTTTCATATTAAACGTATAGCAGTAATTAACAGGTTTAGTTAATCATCTACCCATTCAATTTTTACTTTACGGCGCATCAATTCGGTCAGCGGTTTTCCGCCTGCATCAAAATCCTTTACGGCAATAAAAAAGAGGTAAAGCGGTGTGGTAAGGTTTTTTAATTTTACCACTTCTTCTGCTTCTGTATGGTACAAATGCTTGATTGTTTTTGTACAAACCCTTCCTTTATCTCCCATACCTACTGTTGCCCAGTTAAAGGAGTGCCATTCCGCATTTTCTTTATAAAACCAATAAGACCAGCCTGTTTCGCTAATATTTAATTCCTTATTAATATTGAATTTATCAGATTCTCTTAATTCTAGCAATTGCAGGTAGGCGAAATCATCAATACGGCTGGTTTCCGTAAATCGGTAAACAGAATCTTTTATGCTTGCGAAGACATATACACCTTCAACCTCATTCAGTAGTAACTGAAACTTAAAAGATTTTTTTTTCAGTGTAATAATAGTTTGAAATTCGTTTAATCTGATTGCAACATCGTCTTGTATTATTCTGATGGTTACATCTTTTTCCTGTGAAAAGCACAGGACAGGAACAAAAAAGATAAAGAAGAAGGTTTTTTTAAGGCGGTTGAGGATTTTCATTTTTTCAGGTTGTAGGCAAATTTAATCTTTTAGCTATAAAACCGGTTAATCTTTCCCGGATGAGGATGCTGGAAAAAGACTGTTTTTGGCCTCAAACGTTGCACCGGTAGGAATTTGATGCCAATAAATCAGTTTCTTGTGGAAATTAACGTCGGAGCACTCTTAGAAACTATGCTACGCTACTTTATATTTTCCTGCCTGCTGTTATCTTTAATAGCATGTTCTGAAGGTAAGCCGGAAAGCGAAGCAACAGGGGGCAAAATTTTACCTGAACCTGAGCCTTCGTTACCTGTCCTGTCAATAGGTGATATAAAACCACCCGAAGGTTACAAAAGAATACCGTCTGATCTTGCATCATTTGCCAGTTGGTTAAGGGATATTCCACTAAAAAAAGATAAATCAGTTTACCTCTATAATGGAAAATTAAAACCGAACCAGTCGGCTCAGTTTGCTGTGGTGGATATATCGGTTGGAAAAAAGGATTTGCAGCAATGTGCTGATGTGGTAATGCGGTTTAGGGGAGAATATTTATTTGCGCAAAAAAAATATTCAGACATTGCTTTTATGGATTATGCCGGTAAATGGTACAAATGGTTGGGCAGAGATAACAGGCCATCATTTGATAATTATTTGCAAACAGTATTTGGTTGGTGTGGCTCAGCATCATTAGAAAAACAATTAAAGCCGGTTAAAAATTTCAACGATATAAAGGCGGGTGATGTTTTTGTGCAAGGTGGTTTTCCCGGGCATGCGATGATAGTAGTGGATGTAGCGGTAAATGAAAAAGGCAAGAAAGTATTTATGCTGGTGCAGGGCTACCAACCGGCGCAGGATATACATGTGGTGGTAAACACAATGAATGGTACATTAAGTCCCTGGTATGAGATAACGGATGAAGAAGACATCATTACACCGGAATGGCGGTTTACAAAAAGCAATTTGAAAACCTGGGAATAATATGTTGGGTGATTGAAAATATTATTTCAAAAACCGATAAGTCCATTTTACCAGGAAAATATTTTTGGATTGGTCAGCAAAAGCATTACCGAATAAGCTATTGAAGAGGGGGAGAAGTAATATCTGCATTTGAATCCGGTGTACTGCCCTGTTGCTCATATAGACTTATTATGTAAGTTCATAAGACTTAGTTATCAAGAAAAAAGCCCCATCGTATTGATGAGGCTCTGTGCCCGGGACTGGAATCGAACCAGCACATCCTTACGAACGGCAGATTTTGAGTCTGCTGCGTCTACCAATTCCGCCACCCGGGCGGTTATGAATTGGGCTGCAATATTAAGCCATTCCTGCCAATTGCTTAAGGATACGGTCTAAATATTTTTTCTTATAATAATACTCTTTTACCTGCAGCAACTCTTTTTCGGTATCAGCACCGTCCTTATAATTTTCCACCATTTCTTTAACAGGTTCATATATTTCTGATTGAAGATTTTCGATAGTTGGTTTTAGCTTTGTAACAACATCCGGCTCATCAGCATCCATTAATGCTTCATTTATTTCCAGTACCTCCATCAGGAAATCGGGAGGCAGCTCATACTTCTCTTCTTCTTCCAGTAATCCTTTTTCCAACAACACATATTTAATCGTCGCATCAGCATGTTGAAATGTTTTCCAGGCCTTATTCAGCAAAGCTGATTTTTCCAATGCTTCCGCCTGAACTTGTTCATTCTCGCTGGCAAAATAATCCGGATGAAATTGTTTGCTCATTGCAAAGAATTTTTTAGAAAGCAAAGCGGTGTTTACTTTCAGTTGTACCGGTATATCAAACAGTTCAAAATAATTCATTGGGGAGCTGAAAATTTTTACAATTACATTTGCGAAAGTCCATTCGCCAAGCTCAGGACTAAGAACAAAAATACGATTATGCCAAGGATAGGACTTGTTAAAGAAGGAAAAACACCTGCTGATAACCGGGTGTCGCTTACCCCCGCACAATGCAAATGGATACATAAGAATGCACCAGCTATCAGAATAGTAGCCCAGTCTTCACCCAACCGCTGTTTTTCTGACAAGGAATATCAATCGGCAGGGGTGGAAGTGAAGGATGATGTAAGCGATTGCGATATTTTGTTGGGTATAAAAGAAGTACCAGTTGACCAGTTGCTGCCGGGTAAGACGTACTTATTTTTTTCTCATACCAAAA
>JAJAZO010000329.1 GCA_026785745.1 Chitinophagaceae bacterium
ATGTTATCCGTCAGAACAAGCTAACTTTTGTTTTAACCACACCATTAAGAACAGATAATCCAATCGCCGACCATATCTACAAACATGGTGACGGGGTAAAAGTAATTGCCTTAAAAGTAGAAGATGCAACGAGTGCATTTGAAGAAACCACCAAACGGGGAGGCAAAGTGTATCAACAACCAACTTTATTAAAAGATGATAAAGGTGAAGTGGTAATAAGCGGTATTCATACTTACGGTGAAACAGTTCATGTTTTTATTGAAAGAAAAAATTATACAGGTGTTTTCATGCCCGGATTCAGGGAATGGAAATCAGAATACAACCCGACTTCAACCGGTTTATTGTATGTTGACCATTGTGTTGGCAATGTTGGCTGGAACCAGATGAACCCCTGGGTAAAATTTTATGAAGAAGTAATGGGTTTCCGTAATATTTTAAGTTTTGATGATAAAGATATCTCTACCGAATACTCAGCCCTGATGAGTAAGGTGATGAGTAATGGGAATGGGTTTGTAAAATTCCCCATCAATGAACCGGCAGAAGGGAAAAAGAAAAGCCAGGTAGAAGAGTATCTTGATTTTTATAATGGAGAAGGAGTACAGCATGTGGCCATTGCAACGGCAGATATTGTAGCTACAGTTACAGAAATGCAAAAAAGAGGAATTGAATTCTTAAATATTCCCGGCAGTTATTATGAAACTGTACTGGACAGGGTTGGTAAAATTGATGAAGATCTTGAACCCTTGCAAAGGCTGGGTGTTCTTATTGACCGGGATGAGGAAGGTTATCTCTTGCAAATTTTCAGCAAACCACTCGAAGACCGGCCTACCTTGTTTTTTGAAATTATTCAGCGGAAAGGAGCCAAAAGTTTTGGTAAAGGAAATTTCAAAGCCTTGTTTGAAGCATTGGAAAGAGAGCAAGATGCCAGGGGCAATTTGTAAAACATTATGTTCCACAAAGAGACCGCTGAGGACGCATTGAACTTATCTTCCTCTGTGTACCCTGTGCCCTCTGCGTGATGTTTTGATTTATCTTTATTACTGAAATAAAGGAAGCATGAAAAGCTATTTTGGTTCCTACCATACTTCTCCCGGCACTGAACCGGTAGAAGCAACGGTACTGGTATTTGATAAAAACCTCAACATAGGTTTTCGTAATCCGGATGGCAGCAATGCGATGGTGAACTGGTTGCTGAAAGATGTAGAAACATCGTTTGACTTTTCTTCTCAACAAACAAAGCTGAAAAATACCAGGCCTCCCGGCGGAGAATTATTCATTAAAGGAAATGATGCCGGTAATTATATTAAGGAAATGCTGGCTGAGCAACAGAAAGCATGGCATAAAAAAAGTAATGGCAAAGAATGGATACGGAACAGCCTTCTTTTACTGGGCATACTCGCCGTGTTGTATTTAATTTATATGCTGATTGTTCCCTGGCTGTCACAAAAATTAGCATCTAAAGTTTCTATTAAAACAGAAAAACAGTTGGGCGATGCGGTGTATGATGCGCTGGGGCTGGCTGAGCAAGAGGATAAATCTAAAAGTTTTGTACTGAACCAGTTTTTTGAAGTGATGGATGTGCCCTCCGCTTACAATATTAATATAACAGTGGTGAATGATGAAGTAGTGAATGCATTTGCATTGCCCGGTGGCCGGATAGTAGTGTATAGTGCATTGCTGAAAGAAATAACATCTTACCCCGAATTGGCCGCATTACTAAGCCATGAGTTTACCCATGTCAATAACAAACATTCTACTAAATCTATATTCAGAAGATTGGGCTCAAAAGTTTTTCTCGGATTATTATTTGGCCGGTTTGGAACGGTAACGTCTGTAGTGGTCAATCATGCCGACAACCTGAAGTCGCTAAAATACTCCCGCAGCCTGGAAAAGGAGGCTGATATGGATGGCCTTGATATTTTAACAAAACGAAATATTGACCCGAATGGCTTTGTGGATTTATTCCATCATTTGCAGAAAGCTGGCCCCAATAACAATATGCCTGAATTTCTGGGCAGCCACCCCGATGTGGACAAGCGGATTGCTTATATACAGGAGGCTTCGAAAGGAGCTGCGGTGAAGGAAGATGCAGAACTAAAAGCTATATTTGAAAAACTAAAATAAAGTCAAATGCTTGTAACCACTACCAGTGCCGTAGACGGCAAACCAGTACAGGAATATCTCGGAGTAATTAATGCACAAAGCATCATCGGGGCCAATATCTTCAAAGATATTTTTGCCGGCTTGCGGGATGTATTTGGAGGCAGAAGTAAAACGTATGAAAAAGTTTTGGAGCAGGCTAAAGAAGATGCTCTCCGTGAATTAACACAAAAGGCACAGGCTCTTGGTGCCAACGGCATCCTTGGTGTTGACCTGGATTTTGAAACTATCGGTAGCGGTGGCAGTATGCTGATGGTTATAGCTACCGGCACAGCGGTTCGTTTATAAATTTATTGCAAAAAAATACCCGATGAAACAAATACTGTTTTCATTTATTATGCTGATGTCTGTTGTGTTTGCAAAAGCACAACCAACACCTGCATCAGCCAGCGATATATTAAAAGAAGCTTATCAGCAGGCGGCCAAAGAAAATAAGAATGTGTTTGTGATGTTTCATGCTTCCTGGTGCTGCTGGTGCCACAAAATGGATAAGAGCATGAATGATCCTGCCTGTAAAAAATTCTTTGATGATAATTATATCATCCGCCACCTGGTGGTGGATGAAGCAAAGGATAAAAAGAATTTGGAAAACCCCGGAGCTGCTGAAATGAAAATAAAATACAATGGCGATGGGCAGGGCATTCCTTTCTGGTTGGTGTTTGACAAACAAGGGAATTTATTATCCGATTCTAAAATACGGAAGGAGGGAGATGGTCCCGAAAAAGGCGATAATGCCGGTTGTCCTGCCAATGAAAACGAGGTTAATTTTTTTATTGATGTATTAAAGAAAACATCTTCCATCAATAAGGGGCAATCCGATATTATCAGGAAGCGGTTCAGGGAAAACGATCAATAAGCTACATATAGAACTACCATCGTCTTAATTCATCTTCTATTGCTTCGTTCAGGTTAGGTTCATGTTGCAATACCCAGTTGGGAAATTCGCCGGATTCTATTCTCCAGGTGGTTTCTTTTTTTTGCATATTGAAAAAGAAACGGTCACCCCATTCATTACACACATTCACATTGAACATTTCTTCCTCAGGGCTTTTTAATTTTCTGAAATTAAATTCCCGGAGCCGGCCTTCCACTTTTATTAAACGGGTGAACTGTACCATTCTCACAAATCGTATTGGCATAGGATGAATTTGTATACAGGTATCAATTTTTATGCTATACATTGATTTGCCGAAGGAAAAGTTGTTCACAATAATTGACTGAAAACAATTCTTTGCAATTTTCATGGCAGGTAAAATCAATTGGCCCCTCTTTATTATCGAAGTTGATAGTAAACCTGTTTGCAACCACTAACCAGCTTTAACAATCTAAATACTGCATTGTTAACCAATTAATATTTAATTTAGCCTCAATACTATTGCATGAAAAAGATTTTTTTATTCCTTTTGCTGGCACCTCTGTTCTCCTCTGCGCAGGACTCTTTGGCGACTTCTTGTAAACTCATTAAAGAAACAGACCCCTACACCAAAGAAACCAAACTTTCCACCGGGTTCATTATGTTAAAAAACGGGTCTGTTACCATAGATGCAGACAGCAAAGAGATAGATGTGCTGTTTTCTATAGAAGGCCTGGATAAATGCTTTGATAATAATTCCACTGCTGCTATCTTTTTTGAAGGCGTCAAAACGAAAATGAGTTCCCGCAATGGGGGTACTATGAATTGTGAAGGCCTTTTTCATTTTGTTTTTAAAAACACAGCCTTAACTACCACCGTGTTGCAAAAAATGATGACCCAAAAGATCAATCACATTGTTTTTATCGGGAATAATAAAAAAGAATCCATTATTACTATAAAACCGGAACAGCAGGATAAACTGATGGCATTGGCTACTTGCCTGGTGAACGAGGCAAAGACGCTGATTAAGTAGTTTTTATGCCTCCCAATGATTGTTGAAGAAACTCTTTTTTTCTCCTTGCCACTTCCACTTTAGTTCCGTCACTCATTACTAATATCCCCTGCCTGGCATAAGCTTCAATATGGTTTGAATTGACAAGATGCGATTTGTGTACCCGGAGAAAGTTGTGTCCCTGCTGGAGTTCATCATATTCTTTAAGGGTTTTAGCAGAAACAAATACTTTATTGTATTTGGTAAAATAACAAACAAACTTGTCAGCATAGTATCTATAGAGTAATTGATGCAGATTGCATGGAGGCCAATAAATGAAAAAACCCGTCTCAATAAAAAAGGACGGGTTTACTATTTTGGTTTGTTTTGTATTAATATCTGTATAAATCAGACTTAAACGGACCTTCTTTGCTAATGCCAAGGTACTCAGATTGAGCATCAGTTAATTCTTCCAGTACAACACCAATCCTGGCAAGGTGCAGACGAGCCACTTTCTCATCCAAATGCTTTGGCAGCACATAAACTTTGTTCTCATAGTTTTTATTTCCCTCGACTATTCGTGTAAGCTTGCACAAGGATCGCAATAACAACAATGGGAGTTTGCTTGCCTTTATATTATGTCTGTAGAGCCACAGGTGTCGGCGGAAGGGTCAATTATAATTGATGGTAAACTGAAAAAAGCAGCATCTATTTCCTTCAGCTTCCGCATTTATTTGCAGCAAACGGCCTAATGGGATTCTTCGTTACCGGAAGGTATCCGAGAGTGTAAAACAGGCACTGCTATTTATTTTATAAAAAACCTGTCCATTTATCTTCATGATATTTCTACTTTTTTCTTTATCGAGCAATCTTCCTTTGTTATCATAAAACTGCGGCTGATCAAAAAAAGCAACGGTAAAATATTTTTCCTTTCTTTTTGATCCTAGTTTGTTGTGCCGCAGTGAGAGAAACACCATATACTTTTCCTGGCCTCTTTCATAATAGTCAAGATTGGTTATCCAGGTGCATCGCATTTGTTTCATGTCGGCAAAAAGAGTAAGCATTTCCGGCACATTAAAACGATGTGCTTTTAAGGTGTCAGCAAGATTATTTTCCCCGGGATTAAAGTGATAGATGTAACGCAATGTGTCAGTAATAATTTCAATACCCACCTCAGAAAAATTTTTATCCCGCACTTCAAATGAAAAGGGATGAAGACGATGTATTTTTTTAAAACGATCTTTGATAGAAACAAGTGCTTCTTCGTTTTGCCGGTAATAATCCGCCGACAACTCTTTGCTGGATGAGCAAGCTGCAAGAAATAAACAGGCGATAATACTATAGAATAAATAATTTCTCATTTTACATTTTGGGCATGAGTAACTCCAAAAATAGCTTTACGTAATAGTTTAGGTGAAATTTGTTGTAGCGATTTTAGTCCATAGTCCCAGTAAACAAGATTGATCTTAGTGGCATCGATTTTTTGAATATCCAATACTATTATATAATGAGTTGGAATACTAAAACGGGAAAAAGTATGTTTTTTCCGGTATAAAAACCGATTGTTGAGATAAAGAAATACCGTTCCTCTTTGTAGCCGTTCTTTTATATAGCTAAACATGTCATTAATAAATGGTCGTATAATATCTGCGCCTCTAGCCCGTACTTTTTGTTTGCATACTTTGCGCAGCATTCGGTTGAATTTTGCATAATTGGTAGAAGCCCACAATGTATTTTCATCTCCTTTATCAAAATTACGGTTCACAAAATTGAGATAGCCTTTAAAACGGTCTGCCAGACAAAGGAACCACATCTGTGCTGCAGGATTTAAGTCAAGTGCCCCTTTAAACTTTAGTAAACCAGCTTCCAGTAGAATTGCTTTGCCGGGTCTAAAGTTCACACCGTTATAACTGGCTCTTCCTTGCTGGTAAAGTTTGAGCATAAACTGGCAAAAACCCAGCGGATCGTTTTTTAACGGCAGAAACGTTAATGCTGAATAGGCACAAAAATTATTGGTACGGCCTTCATAAAACTTTAATGGAGATATTGCAAAGCCCCGCAGGTTCTCAAAAAAAATACCCGGCGGCACATTTATCCAAAATCTGCTTGAATCAGTACGTTGCACAGAATCCAACCAGGCTATTGCTTGCGATTGGGTAGAGGTTTGAGTACTGTCCGGGAAATGGTTAAAAAATTTATTTGCTAATACAGGCGTTCGAACAGTTAACCAGACTGAAATAGTAATAAGTATATGTACAGTTGCTTGTTTCATAAACGGTCTATACTACAATAATAGTTCCAGCAAGTTATAAATTAAAAAACCATCTGCCTACTGGCGGATGGTTTTAAACAATATAAAGAGATATTTATTAATATCTGTACAAATCAGACTTAAACGGACCTTCCTTGCTTATACCGAGGTATTCAGATTGTGCATCTGTCAGTTCTTCCAACACTACACCAATCTTTGCAAGGTGCAGACGGGCAACTTTCTCATCCAGATGCTTTGGCAGCACATATACTTTGTTCTCATAGTTTTTGTGGTTCAACCACAATTCTATCTGCGCCAAAGTTTGGTTAGAGAAGGAGTTACTCATTACAAA
>JAJAZO010000330.1 GCA_026785745.1 Chitinophagaceae bacterium
CCGGTTGATGACCTTTGATGAATATCTGGAAGATGAAAGAGTTAAGGCGTTGAAGGAAGAAATGTATAAGTAGATAATAGATTGTAACTAAAAGATAATAGTGATTCCCGTTTCTGTAAAAGGCGGGAATTTTTATTTTATATAAAGAGTGGATTGCTCTATCTTCCTTTTCAATTATGTCAACCACTTCGTCTCTTTCAAAAAAAATTGGTTATTGGTCTGCTACAGCGATTATCGTGGGCAGTATCATTGGTTCTGGTGTGTTTATGAAGCCGGCCAGTATGGCGGGGCAGTTAGGTTCTCCCATCTGGTTAACGGTGGTATGGATTATTCCAGGCTTGTTTTCATTAATGCGTGCATTAGTGTATGCTGAACTTGGGGCGATGATGCCGGAAACCGGGGGCATCTATGTTTACTTTAGAAAAATGTTTGGCGATTTTGTTGCCTACCTCTATGGATGGGCAGCTTTTTCAGTGATGAATACAACGGGTGTGGCAGCTATTGCATTTGTTTGTGCCCAGTATGCTGATTATTTTTTGCACCTGCCAAGATTTGATGTATCTGTAGAACAATCTGTTGTATGGCATCTGCCTTTCATCGGTGACCTGCATCCATTGGAGAATTTTGGAGTAAAATCGTTGGCGATAACAATTGTTGCAGGTCTTACCTGGCTAAATGTACGCAGTGTAAAAGCAGGAAGCTCATTTCAGCTTATTTCTACCATTGTTAAAATGGGAGTCATTGCCGCATTGGTAATTGGCATTTTTTTTTTTGGCAATGGGTCAGTTGAAAACTTTTTCCATGCAGAAAATCCAAAACAGGGCGGTGCATTATTAGCCGGAATTATTGCAGCGTTAACAGGAGCTTTCTTTGCCTATGATGGCTGGATTAATATAACTTTTATAGCCGGTGAAATAAAACAACCGCAACGAAATATCCCTAAGAGTTTATTTACGGGAGTTATAGCCTGCATTATCGTTTACGTATTGGTTAACCAGGCATACTTGTATGTATTGCCGGTGGAGAAAATTGCAGCCTCATCTTTAGTGGCTTCAGATGCTATTGCGGTTGCTCTTGGCAACACAGGCGGTGCATTGGTGGCTGCCATGATTGTAATTTGTACACTCGGGGCTATTAACGGTAATTTAATGGCAACCACCAGGGTTACTTATGCTATGGGAAAAGATAAAGTGTTTCTTCCCTGGGCTGGTAAAGAACATAAGCGGTTTCAAACACCGGGTAATGCACTTTGGCTGCATGGTGCCTGGATTTCTGTCTTAATCATTTCGGGTTCATTTGATATGCTGGCTGATATGATGGTTTTCATTAGCTGGATAGCTTACGGCATGGGTGCGGTTGGTATTTTTATGCTCCGCAAAAAAATGCCCGATGCAGAGCGGCCGTATAAAATATGGATGCATCCTTTTGTAACATTATTGTTTATCGTTTTTACAGCAGCCTTTCTTGTTATCACCGTGTATAATGATGTAACCAACTATCTGAACGACCGGCAGCCGGTTGTTAATTCCCTGCTGGGTATATTAATAGTGGTGTTAGGAATTCCTTTTTATTTTTATTACAGAAAAAAGAAAAAATTATAAGTCCTTATTCTTTCAGTCCCGTAGGGACGTAATGTCAGTAGTAAAGTTTAGTAATGTAAACAATAAGCTCCGTAGGAGCGACATGTTAAAACATATCGCCCCGATGGGGCTCCGTCAGGTCACTTGTATTTTTCTACTGACATTTCGCTCCTACGGAGCTATCGGAGTATTGAAGTCTTTATTGCATCATCTTTTTAATAATCTTTCCCAGCATCATCAATCCATAATCGGCCTCATCATCCCAGGGCTTGCCAAAGCTGATACGGATACAATTGTTGTAATTAGAACTGGCAGAAAATATTTTCCCTGGCACAATGGAGAAATGATGTTTCATCGCTTCAATGCGGAATTTGAAAGTATTTACTTTTTTATTTACTAAGTTCTACTCACAGAATAACCTGATTTGTTTATGTAAATTCGTTGAATAATACAAGTACATGAAAACAGCAATTGTAACCGGCGCTTCCGGCAACCTGGGCCAGGCAGTGATAAAAAAATTACTGGCAGCGGATTATTATGTTACCGGCACCATTATCCCCAATGATTCGGTAGCCATTGATATACGGGGAAGAAATTTTGAAACAGCCATTGTTGACCTGATGCAGGAAGAACTGGCCCAGCAGTTTGTAAACCTGATGGTGGCAAAACATACCACAATAGATGTGACAATTCTTACCGTTGGTGGGTTTGCAATGGGGAATATTATCAGCACCAGCACTGCCGATATTACCAAACAATACAAACTGAATTTTGAAACAGCCTATAATGTGGCAAGGCCTGTTTTTACACAAATGATGAAGCAGGGCAATGGCCGCATTTTTTTAATTGGTTCCCGCCCGGGGTCTGATATGAAGAACAGTAAAGGAATGGTAGCCTATGGATTAGGTAAGTCATTAATATTCCGGCTGGCCGAACTGATGAATGAAGAAGCCAAAGGAACTAATGTAGTAACCAGTGTCGTTGTTCCTTCTACCATTGATACACCACAAAACAGAAAGAGTATGCCAACTGCTGATTTCAGTAAATGGGTAACACCCGAAGCCATTGCCGACGTTATTTATTTTTATTGCAGTAATGAAGGAGCGGTGCTGCGGGAACCGGTGATAAAAGTGTATGGTGGCTCGTAGATTTTTGCCCTCACCCC
>JAJAZO010000331.1 GCA_026785745.1 Chitinophagaceae bacterium
CCGCTGGCTTGTAATGTACCATTTATACGGCCATCCCAACCGGCCCGGTCGGCAGTAGTGTTGAACACCGTTTGTCCCCTGCGGTTGAAGATGCTGAAGTATTTTATTTGCTGTATGCCGACAGCAATAGGGCTGATGATATCATTAAGCCCATCATTATTAGGCGTAAAAGCAGTAGGCACAAATACAGAAGGATTAGTTCTGAAAACCCTTACCGTAACAAAAGAAGAATCGGCACAGCCGGCAATATCTGTTACAACCAGTTTATATCTTACACTGTCAATAGAAGCATTATAAACACCAACCGGGTTAAAGATATTGGGATTGGATAAACCAGTAGAAGGGCTCCATACATAACTAATACCGCCGGTGCCATTAAACTGTAAGCGTTGACCAATTACTACAACAGTATCCCGGCCTGCATAAGCTCTTAGTCTTGGAAGTACTGTTACAACAACAGTATCCCTGCCGGGTTTGGGGCAGCCCAGTGTATCATACGCCGATAAAATGTATTGTGTAGTTCTTGGTGGTGAAGAAACAGGAGTGAGGACATTCGGATTATTGAGATACGAAGTGGGTGTCCAGGTGAACCGGATGCCATTCATGTTTCCATTCAATTGCACTGATCCGTTGTAGCAAATGGTCGGGTCTGCACCTGCATTGGCAACCGGGTAAGGAATAGTAGTTATAACCACCTGATCTGTAAAGAAGCAGCTTCCGATGGTTGCTCTTACCTGGTAAGTGGTACTGGCGGCAGTGGGTGTGGCAATCGGATTTAATATATTAGGATCGTTCAACGTGGCCGCTGGTGTCCATTGAAAAGCCAGGCCATTGCTGTTCGCATTTAAACGAACAGTATCAGTAAGGCAAATAATAGTATCGGGCATGGCAGTTAAAGAAACACCGGCCACTACTCTTACACGAACTGAATCCTTGTTAATACATCCGTTATCGTTGATTTGTACTACATACCATGTATCAGTTGTGGGGTTTACAGTTGGATTGGCTGTATTTGCGTTGAAGATATTCATCGACGGAGTCCAGGCAAATGTACCAGTTCCGCTTGCACTTAGTTGAACGGAATCGTTCCTGCATATCAATGTATCAGTAAAGCCAAGTGTTATCGCTGGTTTATTCATCACATTTACAGAGACTATGGCAGTATCAATACAGCCTTTGCTATTGGTAACAATAAGCCGCACATCTCTTAGTCCGGGACTTGGATAAGTCCATTGTGGATTTCGAATGCGGGAGGTATCTGCCATAGTAGCTGCATCTCCAAAATTCCACGACCAGCTATTAACTGTGCCATAGCGGGTATTAGTTGTGTCTGTAAATTGATAAGGGTTATTAAAGCAACTTCCTGTAGCGATAAAACCGGGAAAAAAACCCGGATAAACGTTTACCCTCATAGTGGCACTGTCAGCACAAAGACCGCCGGATAATGTGGCCCTTAGTTTTACAATATAAACTCCGGTATCAAGGTAAGTATGAGTGGGGGCTTGTAAAAATGATGTGTCTGCACTTCCGGAGGCAGATTCTCCAAAAGTCCACATATATTGAGTACCGGCGGGGTTGCTTTGTGGCTGATTACTGAAATCGAGTGTAAATCCATCACAAGTTGTAAACTCGGGGGCTAATGCTGCTCTTAATGGATTACAGTCTCCAACTTTTACCTGCAGGTCTTTTCTTTGTGTGGCTATTATTACACCATTTCTTACTTCATTTACACAAACGGTTAATATATATATGCCGGGTACAGGAGCAATGCCGCTAACTAAACCATTGGTAGCATTTACAGTAACAGAAGAACCCATTGGATTAGCACTACTGTATGGGAACCCATAAGGCACAGATGAATAAGGAGGGGGTGCCGGAGGGTTGGGTGCTGGAAGCTGAGCGGTGCCGCCTGTGTATGCATTGCAGAAGGAATATCTTAACTCATCACCATCTGCATCAGTAGCAGCAAAACTATAAGTAAAAGAGTTATTGGCACAAACGATAACCGTATCAGCTCCAACAAATTTTGCACTATTATTTATGGGAGCCGTTAAAAGGGGAATCGTTGAAGGGATTTCAGCTGTATAAGTAGCTCCGACTCCTGTAGCTAAGCCTAAGTTATTAATCCCATTTATTCTACAACATCGTTGGTATGAAATGATATAGCCGTTTGCTGAGGCGGGCAGTGTCAAATCAAATTCATAAAAACCAATATCATAATGAACAACTGGGGGATTTTGAATACAAGGACTAGGTGAAGTAAGTACCAATTGAATTTCATTAGTCTTTGGAACAATATTTATTGCGGTTTGAGCACCTGTTACCCTGTCAAAAACTGCAATGGCAGCAGTGGCATCTAATTGTGCTCCGGTTGAAAAACGATCCCTGAATAATTTTAATGTAACACGGTATTGAAAACTATTGCCTGTCTGTCCTATATAAGTATAATACATTTCACCGCCTGTAATGTGATTGGCCGAAAGCTTTTTACCAAAGAATAATAAAACTAGTATGGCTAAAATGAAATGTTTCATTGATCGGATTGGTCGAAGATTGAATTTTATAAATCCAGTAAAAATTTCTCCAGAATCAGGTTGCTCTTATTTGCCTCTTCCAGCATTCCCATATGTCCAGGAAAATCTAGACCTGTAAATTTACATTTTTTATTCTTGCTTTTCTATCAATGCTATTGCAGTTGCCACAAAAGCTTCAGTATCTGCGAGCAACTGTTTAATATTATTTTCATCTACAAATACAAAATCATCGTAATCTGCTTCAAACCGCTTTGCCATTATAAATGAATAGTAATCAGCAAAACGGGCATCAATTTTAAGTGTAAGTACAAATTCTTTATTGAATAAAGTTTTTACTCCACTATGTGTTTTAGGGTTATAATCATTGGAAACCAGCAGGGCATTTACTGCATAAAAAGAGGCATAATACATCCGGCTCAATGCGGTATCGGCCATCCCATTTTAAATCAACAACCTAGCTTCTTTTATCGCCTGTCCTGCCTTCTTCAATTTATAGTTAATATAATCCTGCTTGTTCTTCATATAGCCAGCCCTTCTTCAGCTATACTTTCATAAATATTGGTTACTGCATAATCTTCCTCCCACACTTGCCTGTTTTTAACAATCAGTGATATAGCTATATTCCATTGGCTTTCCACTTTCCTCCTTATTTCCGTTCTCAATTTTGAGGCAAGTTTTTCAGTGTCGGCCTCTTTTGTAAGAATAAGAAAGTCCCAGTCACTTTCATCAGCGGCATCACCCCTGGCACGGCTTCCAAATAGCACCACCGTAGCTGTGGAGTCGTATTGCAACACAAGTTCCTTTACAGAAGCTGCCACCTCTTTAGTGTGCGGCTCCATCCTGCGCAGGTATTTTTCTTTTATTGAATACATAATAGTTTTTATTGTTCCGTTAAAAAATCCAGTAGTATTTTGTTACTGTTTCCCGGCTCTTCCAGCATTCCCATATGCCCCGATTGTTGGAGAATGTGAATGTACGATTTTTCAGGAAGGTGACATTGCTTCAGGCCGTCTTCTACAGGAACGGCGGCATCGTATTTTCCCATGATAAACAGCACAGGCACAGCGGTTTTTCGTAATATTTCTGTTCGGTCAGGCCGCTGCATCATGGCCTCGTAGTATGAAACGAGAGTAAGGGGTGAAAAGTTGTGTAACCCCGCCACCTGTTCATAGATTAATTCTGGCTTTTCATCTTTAGTAATGGGTGAAAAGAGGTTAAGAGTAGCGGTTTTTAGAAATTCAAAAGCTCCGTTTTGCTGTATAAACTCAATACCCTTGCGGCGGGTGACCTTTTTTTCTTCACTATCAGCAAAAGCGGAGGAGTGAAAAAGACCAAAGGCAGATACATGATTCCAGTAAGATTCCATCAAAGCCAATAGAATATAACCGCCCATACTGTGACCAATAACGGGGCAACTATCTATATTTTCTTCTTGGATGATGGAGTGTATTACTTCGGCCATGCCTTCCATACTCATATCATCAATCATTTCTGATTGGCCAGTACCTGGCAGGTCTGGTATGATAAACTTGAATTTTTGATTCAGTAAAGAATTTTGCATAACCTGGCCAGGTGTGGATGCCAGTCCTCCCCCTTGTGGGGAGTTATAGGGGGCTTGGTTTCTCCATACAGTTGCATCTTCACCAAAGCCGTGGATCAGGATAACCGGCTTACCGCTACCTGTGATGCGGTAAACTATCTTTTTCCCATCTATTAGAATTTTTTTAGTCATTGTCGGATTGTAAGGCGGTAAATTTTTTGCTGAAAAATTTTTTCAAAATCTTCAAGGTGATATTCCAGCCAAGTAATAAAATACTAAGCACTGCCATTATTTTAGAAAGGATGTCGCCATGCTTTACAAAAAATGTTGTTGAATTTCTCTCATCAAAAGATAATTTAATAGCAGCAGCTGTATTATATGGCTGAGGGTTAATAACTGTTCCATCCGGGTCAATAAAACAACTGATACCGGTGTTGGCACTGCGGGCCACCCATGTTCTTGTTTCAATAGCCCGCAACCTTGCATAGTTCATGTGTTGCCTGTGGCCGGGGGTTTTTTTCCACCAGCCATCATTGGTGATAATACAAATAAGGTTGGCTCCATTGCGTACATACTTGCTCATAAATTCTCCATAGATACTTTCGTAGCAAATGGAAGGAGCGATCTTAAAACCGCCTTTGGAAGTAAGCACTGTTCTCTCTTTTTGTTTGGCATAGCCTGCGGTGGTGCCGCCAAATTTTTCAAACCACTTGTCAATAAATTTTAAAAACCACGGCAGCGTTTCCACACCGGGTACTAACATTGACTTATGATAGAATGATTGTGCACCGGAACTGTCTATCACCATCGAACCGTTGTAGGATTCGAAATGCTGACCGCCAAACTCTTCTGAGTATTTTGTTTTGATGTTAAACATCCGGAAACTTTCAATACCAGTGAATAATGAAGCATTTGGGTGACGTTGTAAAAAACTCCATAGCGGATGTAGAAAATAATTTTCTTTCAATCCATCTTCGTTAATCCTCGAAGGAGTAAACAGAGCTGTTTCGGGCCAGAGAATAAGTGCTGTATTGCTGTCAACTTGCTGTTCGCTGAGGGTAATCAGTTTTTGTAATTGTGCTTCAAAAGAACCGGCAGCTTCTGAAACTTTTTCGTAAGGGTCAATATTGGGTTGAACGATAACGATATTCTTTTTTTCTATTGGTCTTCCATTATTAATGTGAACAAAACCAAATAGTGAAATCAATACTGGAATAATCAGTAAAAGTACAGCGGTAACTAAATTCTTATAACTCTTCCCGCCTTCCCGGCTAAAATTATTTTTAAGATGAAGGAATAGAAAAACATTGATAAGCAAAATCCATAATGTTCCACCGCTTGTACCGGTATATTCATACCACTGCACCCATTCAGGATGGGGGGCAAAAGAATTTCCTAAGGTGAGCCAGGGCCAGCTTAATCCCCAATCCTGCAAATGAATATATTCAAAACACATCCAGAATGCAATCAATGCAACATACCCGATTCTTTCACCCAGCCATTTTTTTGCAATTTTAAATCCCAGCCAGGGTAAGCACATTAGTAAACTGTTAGCGAGAAATGCAGCTATTGCGCCGGGGGGTGATGCATTCCATATCCACCAGGTGGTAGCTACATTCCAGATAAACATAGTGGCGTAAGTAAGCCAGAAAAATTTTTTACGACTTTCCACTTTCGATTCTAACCATAGTAACGGCAACCATGCAACAAAAATCAAAAAGGTAAGTGATGATACCGGCCATGCAGCCCATAGTAATAATCCGACACCGATAGCTATGTATAAATTGATGAAACGTTTCAAACAAATTGATTTCTGTAAAAATAGAATTTGTTAGCGGCGATGCCAACAATATAAATTTCCATAGAAATACTGTGTGCGCCGAAGTTTTATTTTGTTTATTAAAACGAAGGCGCAAGATTTTATGGAAACATTTTTATTTCCCCTCTGAATAAAAAAGTATAAACCATGGAACCCAACAAAATTTTATCAGCATCGCTGATTGACATCATCTTTGACGGCCGTAACAAAGAGTACGGAGCTTATGAACTTCGCAAAAACGATTCGCAAAGAACTAAAGTAGCATTATCTGTTACCATTGCAGTTGTTGCGTTGGTTTTAACCGGCACTACACTGGCTAATTCTTTTAAGAAAGATGTAGTAAGAAATAATGCACCACCCGGTATTGTGTTAACGGAGATAGAGGAAAGAAAACCACCGGAAGAACTACCTGAGCCGGAAAAGAAACCCGAAGTGGTACAGGTGCAAACAAAAAAATTTACAGAACCAATAATTGTGGACAAGGAAGTAATTACAGACCCGCCACCATCAATAGGTGAGTTGGACAGTACAAGAATTGGTTTAGAAAATATAAAGGGGAAACCAGAAATATTTACCGGCAGTCCGCCGGAAGAAATTGGCAGAGGCACGGACATAATAGAGAAAAAAGTTATCAGGGATATTGATGAGATAAAGACAACCGTTGACGTTCCTGCCAAATTCGAAGGCAACTGGATAAGATTTCTACAAAAAAATTTGAATGCAGAGGTGCCTGTTAATAATGGCGCAGGGCCGGGAAGATACAGTGTCGTTGTTCAGTTTGTAGTGGACAAAGAGGGAAATGTAAGTGATATTAAAGCACTAACCCATCATGGCTATGGAGTGGAAGAAGAAGCAGTAAGAGTATTAAAGAAAGCTCCGAAATGGTAGGCCGCCATTGCAGCTGGTTATTCGGTAAAAGCTTATCATAAGCAGATAATTGTTTTTGAAGTGATGGAGGAATAAGGGAGTATTATAAACTCATGGAGGGTTTTAAACCCTCCATGAGTTATCTCTTATAATTTATTAAGTTCTTTGCAAAATGCTCAGTAGCGAACCGAACGATGAAGGGTGTCCTTCGTTACCTCAGGATAAACTTGCAACAAAAGCTGATAGTAGCAATATAGGTGACACAAAATCTAAACTTATTTCTTTCATAAACAGCGCAACCAGAATGACTCACTAACCTAAGTCTCCCTTTAGGGGACAGGGGCTTCTTACCTCCTGCTATAATTCGGCGCTTCTTTCGTTATCTCAATATCATGTGCATGGCTTTCTTTCATGCCTGCATTGGTGATTTTTACAAAACTGGCATTTTGTAATTCTTCAATAGTAGCTGCGCCGCAATATCCCATACCGGCTCTTAAACCACCGGAGTACTGGTACACAATTTCCTTCAATGTTCCTTTATACGCCACACGGCCTTCAATACCTTCGGGTACAAATTTCTTTACATCATCTTCCACATCCTGGAAATAACGATCGCTGCTGCCCGTGGCCATTGCTCCAAGTGAACCCATGCCACGGTATTCTTTGAATTTTCTTCCTTCGTAAATAATTGTTTCACCAGGGCTTTCTTCGGTGCCTGCAAAAATGCTTCCCATCATCACACAATTAGCACCGGCTGCCAATGCTTTCACCATATCGCCGGTATAGCGGATACCGCCGTCAGCAATAACCGGAATATTTTTTCCTTTTAATGCAGATGCTGCTTCCATAATGGCAGTCAGTTGCGGTACACCAGCACCGGCAACAATCCTGGTAGTACAAATAGAACCGGGGCCAATACCCACTTTAATCGCATCTGCACCTGCATCAGCCAATGCTTTTGCACCAGCGGCTGTTCCCACATTACCGGCAATAACATTTATATGTTTGAAATTCTTTTTTACATCTTTCAATGCAGCAATTACTCCTTTGCTGTGACCATGAGCACTATCTAATGCAATAACATCAGCTCCTACGGTTTGCAATGCCGCAACTCTGTCTAATAAATCTTTGGTGATGCCAACACCAGCACCAACAAGCAAACGACCAAACTGGTCTTTCACGGCATTGGGATGACTTTTTAATTTTAAGATATCACTGTACGTAAATAAGCCGGTCAATTTTCCCTGTTTGTTAACGATAGGTAATTTTTCAACTTTTGTTTTTTTGAAAAGCTGTTCTGCTTTTTTCAAATCCGTTCCTTCGGGAGCTGTGTACAGATTTTCTTTTGTCATCACTTCACTCACTTTTCGTTTGGGATTATCTTCAAACCGAAGGTCACGGTTGGTAAGGATGCCGACTAATTTTCCATTTTTATCAATAATAGGAATACCACCGATTTTATTTTCCCGCATCAGTTTTAGTGCATCACCGATGGTAGCATCTGCTAAAAGTGTAACCGGGTCTATTATCAATCCACTTTCACTTCTTTTTACTTTACGAACCTGCTCGGCTTGTTTCTCAATCGTCATGTTTTTGTGCAAGATGCCGAGGCCGCCTTCTCTTGCAAGGGCTGTGGCGAGGGCTGCTTCTGTTACCGTGTCCATGGCTGCGGACAGCAGGGGAACATTCAGGGTGATGTTTTTAGTGAGCTGACTTTTGATTTCTACATCACGGGGCAGTACCTGACTGTAGCCGGGCATCAGCAGCACATCATCGAAGGTGAGGCCTTCACCGAAAAATTTTTGTGAACCGATGGCTATCGGTTTGACTTTAGCGGGGGGAGTATTTCTTGTTGCCATGTGCAAAGATATACTCCTGAAGGAAATGGGAAAAATGATTTTTTAAATCAACTGAGGTTGTACATTTTGCCGGGTTTAGAGGAAATAATACCCTGCAATTCTAAATTCAGCATGGCTCCGGCAACGGCACTGCTGCTTAATCCACTCTTCCCGTTTATTTCATCAATATGTACGGCTTCTTTTTCTCTTAATATCGCAACGACTATCTTTTCATCAGCCGTCATTTCTATAAACAACTCTCTTTGACTGCGTTTCTCTTTTTTACTCTTAGCCTTGTCTTCCCATTGCATCACTTGTATCAACTCTGCTGCATCTGTCAATAGCATTGCCCTGTTATTTTTAATAAGATAATTACAGCCACTGCTTTTTACATCGGTTACTTTTCCGGGAATGGCAAATACATCTTTATTATAACTGTTGGCTAACTCTGCGGTAATCATACTGCCGCCTTTCAATCCTGTTTCAATAACAATAGTAGCATCACTCATGCCAGCCACTATTCTGTTGCGGGTAGGAAAATTATGTTTATCCGGTTTCGATTTGCTTCTGAATTCTGTCAGCAAGCCGCCCTTGTGTTTTATCATGTCTTTAGCAAGTCCGGCATGTTCGGCAGGATAGATCTGATCGAGTCCATGCGCCAATACACCAATTGTTGATAATCCATTTTTTACTGATGCTTTATGTGCAATGCCATCTACGCCAAAGGCAAGTCCGCTAACTACTGTTATATTTTGCTCTGTTAATTCCTTTACTAATTTCTCCGTAACCTGTTTTGCATAATCTGTGTGGCTTCTTGTACCGACGATGGCCACAATTTTTGCGGCATTCAAATCAGCATCGCCTTTATAAAATAAAAGGGTGGGAGAGTCGTAACAATTCAATAACCGTTTTGGGTATGCTGTATCGGTTACAAACAAAGGTTTGATTTTATACTTCTCAATAAATTTTATTTCTTCTTCTGCTTGGCTAAAATCTTTAAACGCAGCGATAGAAGCTGCCCGTATGGGGCCAACACCCTCAATCTTTTCTAAAAATGTTTTTTTTGCATGAAAAATTTCTTCTGCATTGCAA
>JAJAZO010000332.1 GCA_026785745.1 Chitinophagaceae bacterium
AAAAGTTAGCAACTCTTGATACTCAAGCCGTGCTTAAGCGAGGATATTCCCTGGTTCGACAAATGGAAGGACGCATTAGAAAAAGTAAAACAAACCTATGTGGCACCCGGCAAACAACCGGAGGCGATGTATGATTTATACAAGCAGTCGGTTGACTTTTTAAAAAAGAATGATCTGGTAACATTACCCCCTTTATCAGAAGAAGATTGGGGGATGTACATGATGACGGCAGAGCGGCAACTAGTAAGTCCTTTCTTTCTAGGTGGACAATCGCTGACTATTTCTTATCCCACTAACACGATGACCCTTGATGAAAAGATGATGAGTATGCGGGGCAACAATCCTAATTTTTCCCGTGCTACGGTGCATCATGAATTGCTGGCCGGTCACCACCTGCAGGGTTATATGACTGCAAGGCATAAAACCTACCGTAATTTTAATACACCTTTTTGGGTCGAAGGCAATGCATTGTATTGGGAAATGTTGTTATGGGATATGAAATTTCCCCGCACACCGGAAGAGAGAATAGGCATGTTGTTTTGGCGCATGCACCGTTGTGCAAGAATTATTTTTTCACTTAATTATCATTTAGGAAAATGGACGCCACAGCAATGCATTGATTTTTTAGTAGATAGGGTAGGCCATGAAAGGGCCAATGCAGAAGGAGAGGTGCGCCGTTCTTTTACGGGTGGTTATAATCCTTTGTACCAGATTGCTTACATGATCGGTGGCCTGGAATTTATGGCATTAAAAAGAGAACTGGTTGATACCAAAAAAATGACGTACAAACAATATCACGATGCAATTTTACATGAAAACAGTATGCCTGTTGAAATGCTGCGGGCCATACTGACTAATCAAACAATGAGCAGGGATTATAAACCAAGCTGGCGGTTTTATAACAAGTGAGTTTATTTATTCAGGCATTTTAATAAAAAAACCTCATCAAAATATGATGAGGTTTTTTTGTGCCCAGGACTGGATTCGAACCAGCACATCCTTTCGAACGCTGCCACCTGAAGGCAGTGCGTCTACCAATTTCGCCACCTAGGCTTGGGGTTGCAAATATAAGAGACTAAACAGAAACATTAAAATCCCTCAACGCATCATTCAAACTTGTTTTTAAATCGGTGCTTGGTTTCCGCTGGCCGATAATTAATGCTGATCCAACAACAAATTCTCCTGCCTGAAATTTTTTATTATAAGAAGCCGGAATCACTTCACTTCTTGCAGGAACTCTTCCTTTCATCTCTTTCGGTTCACTGCCACTAACATCAATGATTTTGGTAGATTGTGTCAGCACAACGTTTGCTCCCAACACCGCTTCTTTTTCTACAATTACACCTTCCACTACAATACAGCGGCTGCCGATAAAACATCCGTCTTCAATAATTACGGGTGAAGCCTGCAAAGGCTCTAATACTCCGCCAATGCCTACACCACCGCTTAGATGAACACCTTTACCTATCTGGGCACAGCTTCCAACCGTTGCCCATGTATCCACCATTGTTCCTTCATCTACATAGGCACCGATGTTTACATACGATGGCATCAGCACCACATTTTTTGCCAGGTAAGCTCCGTACCTTGCCACAGCATGAGGCACCGCCCTTACGCCAAGGTCTTTATAGTTTTTCTTCAATAACATTTTATCATAGAACTCAAATGGGGGTACATCCCAGGTCTGCATTTGCTGGATACCGAAATACAGGAGGATAGCTTGTTTTACCCATTCATTTACTGTCCAGCCACTTTCTGAAGGTGAGGCAACCCTCAATCTTCCTTTATCTACTTCTTCAATCACTCCTCTTACTGCATCACTGTATTTGTTTTCTTTTAATAACTCACGGTTAGCCCAAGCTTCTACAATCAGTTCTTTCATTAATTATAATTTGCTGCGAAAATAAGTGTAAAGACCGAAAGTCAGTAAAGACCGAAAGTCTGAAAGAATGTTGCCGCAATAGTAAATAGTCTTTCGGACTTCCCGATTTCTGGACTTGCTGACTTTCAGACTTATCTTTGCCCCCTATGAACATCGGATTTGATGCAAAAAGAGCTTTTCACAACGGCACGGGGCTGGGGCATTATAGCCGCACCCTGCTGCATTCGTTGTCGGAGTACTATCCTGAGCATCAGTATTATTTATTTAATCCAACATTGCCCGGTTCATTTGAAGTAAGAGGAAATAATATTCATGAAGTATTACCCAACGGGTTTTTAAACAAAACATTTTCTTCGGCATGGCGCAGCAGTTGGGTAAAAAAGGATTTGCAAAAATTAAAGATTGACCTTTATCATGGATTAAGTCATGAAATACCGGTTGGTATTCAGAAGACAGGTATTAAAACTGTAGTTACCATTCATGATCTGATACATGAACGATACCCGGAACAATATAATGCCATTGATGTAAAAATTTACAGCAAAAAATTCCGGTATGCCTGTTTACATGCCGATCAGATAATTGCTATTAGCAAACAGACAAAGAAGGATATTGTTGAATTTTATAAAACACCGGAAGAAAAAATTACTGTTTGCTACCAAAGTTGCAACCCGGCGTTTGCAATGACAGTAAGCGAAGAAGATAAAAATAAAATACGGCAGCAATATGGATTACCCGAACAGTTCTTTTTAAGTGTTGGCTCCATTATTGAAAGAAAGAACCTGTTGAATATCTGTAAGGCAATGTTCCTGTTGAGAAATGAACTTGATATTCCGCTGGTAGTAATCGGCGATGGAGGAAAATACAAGCAACAGGTAAAAGATTATATAAAACAAAACGGATTGGAAAAAAGAATTATTTTTCTTTCCGAAAACCAATCTGCCAAATCATCTGAATCCTTTAAATCAGCGGTTGATTTTCCGGCTATTTATCAATTGGCAACCGCTATGATTTATCCTTCTTTTTTTGAAGGCTTTGGTATTCCGGTAGTAGAAGCATTGTGGAGCAAACTGCCTGTTATTACTTCCAACGTTTCCTGTTTACCGGAGGCCGGCGGTAACGGGGCATATTATGTAAACCCGGCCAGTGCAGAAGAAATAGCAGCAGGAATGAAGAAAATTTATTCAGATAAACATTTTGCTGAAGCTCTTATTGAAAAAGGATGGCAGTATGCACAAAATTTTGCACCACAAAAATGTGCTGCATCGGTGATGGATGTTTATAAAAGTGTATGGTAAGTTTTGAGAACGATATTGAACAATGTTTGATGGTGCTGAAAGATGGCGGCCTTATCCTTTATCCCACCGATACGGTATGGGGAATAGGGTGCGATGCAACAAATGCCGGTGCCGTAGAAAAAATTTATGCCCTGAAAAAAAGGCCTGATGAAAAAGCTATGATTGTACTGGTGGCTGATGAAAGAGAGGTGTTAAAATATGTGGCTGCGCCGGATTTACAGGTGTTTGATTATTTGCAGGAAGCAAAAAAACCTACCACCGTAATTTATGAAGGCGCAATAGGGTTGGCAGATAATTTGGTGGCAAAAGATGGAAGTATTGCTATCAGAATTTGTAACGAGGATTTTTGCCGTCATCTTATTAAAAGATTTCGCAAACCAATTGTTTCTACTTCTGCTAATATTTCCGGTGAGTCACCTGCTAAATTATTTACTGAAATTTCAAATGAAATAAAAAAGGGAGCTGATTATATCGTTAACTACCGGCAGGATGATGATACAATTGCAAAACCTTCATCGGTAATAAAATGGAATAATGGAATGGTTGAAATAATCCGGCCTTAAGTTCCGCTCTTGTATTTCTTGCTTGCCCCGCAGAATTGCGGTGGTCGTTGTCCCTTGTACCTTGATAGGGTTATCTTTGTCCCGTTTATGGAAATTAATTGCACCGAAAAAGAATTGTTTTTATTAAAGAAAGTTGCCAATGCTGCCGGAGTAGTGGCAATGGAAACGTATTTGATTGGCGGTTTTGTAAGGGATAAAATTATTGGCCGGGAAACAAAGGATGCAGATATTGTTTGTGTGGGTAACGGAATTGAACTGGCAAAAGAGGTCGCCAAACATTTTAATCCGATACCGCAGGTAGATTTTTTTAAAAACTTTGGGACAGCTCATATCAGAATCGCTGAAGACTTTGATATTGAATTTGTAGGGGCAAGAAAGGAAAGCTACCAGTTTGATTCCCGCAATCCGGAAGTGGAACCCGGAACTATTGCAGATGATCAGAACCGCAGGGATTTTACCATCAATGCCCTGGCCATCAGTTTGAATAAAAAGGATTACGGCAAACTGGTAGACCCTTTTAACGGAGTGAAGGATATTGCCGATAAAATTATCAGGATACCATTAGAACCGGCACAAACATTTAGCGATGACCCGCTGCGGATGATGAGGGCTATCCGGTTTGCCACACAACTGAATTTTATCATTGAAGAAAAAACATGGCAGGGTATAAAAGACAGTGCAGACAGAATAAAAATTATTTCGCAGGAAAGAATAACGGATGAACTGAATAAAATTATTGCTTCACCTAAACCATCAACCGGTTTTGACCTATTGTATAAAAGTGGGTTGCTGCGAATTATTTTTCCGGCAATGGTGGACCTGGCCGGGGCAGAATACAAAGACGGACATGGGCACAAGGATAATTTTTATCACACCCTGCAGGTACTGGATAATTTGTCGGAGAACACCAAAGATTTATGGTTGCGATGGTCCGCCGTACTTCATGATATAGCCAAACCCGCCTCAAAAAAATTTGAAGAAGGTCATGGCTGGACATTTCATGGCCACGAAGCAATGGGAGGAAGAATGGTGCCCAAAATATTCACCAAATTAAAATTGCCACAAAATGAAAAGATGCGGTTTGTCCGCAAAATGGTAGAACTCCATCTTCGCCCCATCAGCCTGACAAAAGAAAATATTACAGATTCGGCCATCCGCCGTTTATTGTTTGATGCCGGCGAGGATTTTGATTCATTAATGATGCTTTGCAATGCCGACATCACTTCTAAGAATAAACAAAAAGTAAAACGTTTCCTCGAAAATTTTGAACTGGTACGGCAGCGATGTAAAGAAGTGGAGGAAAAAGACCATGTCCGCAACTGGGAGCCGCCTGTTACCGGCGAAATTATAATGGAAACATTCGGACTTTCGCCTTCCAAACAAGTTGGTATTATTAAAGATGCGTTGAAAGATGCAATACTGGATGGCATAATACCCAATACTTACGAAGCGGCACATGATTTTATGCTGAAAAAAGGAATGGGAATGGGATTAGAACCTAAAAATTCGTAATCTGAGTCCGATAATTATCGGGACTAAAATCTTAAATTTGTCGCATGGCTATTTTAAAATTCAGGATATATTTAGAAGAAGACGAAAGTGTGTACAGGGATGTCGTTATACGTCATACACAAAGCTTCCAGGATTTGCATGAAACAATTCTGAAAGGGTATGAGTTTGACAATAAACACAAAGCCACTTTTTACCGCAGCAACGACCATTGGCTCAGGGGTCGGGAAATTTCATTGGAAAAATATGAGAAGGAGTACAAGGCGCCACCACTCATCATGAGTGAAACAACGGTTGGTTCTGAAATACGGGATCCTAATCAACGTTTTATTTACCAGTATGATTTTAACAAGAACTGGGGCTTTCTGATCGAACTGATTAATGTGTCAAAAGAAGAAAACCCTAAAACTATTTACCCGTCTGTAGCAAGGGTAGAAGGTATTGCACCGAGCCAGTATGGAACAAAAGGATTGCTTGGGCCTAAGTTTGCAGACATAGAAGAGAAATATGATCTGACACAAGTGGCCGGTGATGGCTTTAGTGAAAAAGATGAAGAAGGTGAAGATATTGGTTTGGGAGAAGAAGGTGCCGTGGAAGAAGGGGGCGAAGCAGAAGCAGAGGAAGAAGCAGAGGAAGAAGTGTAGCCGTTCATTTAATACATAATGTTCAATGACCAATTCTCAATGGTCAATTCCTGAGTGCCGGACAGGCAGGTTCAATTGAGTAATTCG
>JAJAZO010000333.1 GCA_026785745.1 Chitinophagaceae bacterium
AATATAGCCAATCCTGTAATTTTATTGACATTCGTTTTAAATCGGTTAAGTAGCTTGTTTTTTGAGTAAAGGTGCATCAATTCATAATTGCTTTGTACAAAGCATCCTGAATCTTCCCTCTTATTCCCATCTGCGACAACTTACCATTATCCCTTGTAGGATATACACGGTTGGATAAAAAGATATAGACAAGCTCATTCTTCGGGTCTACCCATACACAGGTGCCGGTAAACCCGGTGTGGCCAAAAGTTTCCGGAGAAGCTAAGGTAGAAGGATAGGGATCTCTGCGGATGGTGTTATCTTTTTCCGGCTTATCAAAGCCCAAACCACGGCGGCTTACTTTGCTGTTGTAAGAAGTAAATAGTTTGATGGTTTCAGGTTTCAAATATCGTTCACCATTCAGTTCGCCTCCATTCAACAGCATTTGATAAAGCAACGATAAATCATACGCATTGGAAAATAATCCGGCATGGCCTGCCACACCACCCAGCATAGAAGCTCCTTCATCATGCACATCGCCCCTTGTTGTTTGCTGGCGGAAATAAGTATCTGTTTCAGTAGGTACCAAACATTCTGATTGAAACCGGTTGCGGGGTTTAAACCCGGTGGAAAACATACCTATTTTATTGTAAAATGTTTTTTGTGTGTATTGGTCTAATGTAAGACCGGAAAGTTCTTCTACTATTTTACCCAAAAAAATAAAATCATTATCACTATACACATATTTGTTCTTTGGCCCAAGTGGGCTTTTTAATATCCGGTTGAATATAGTATCCTGCCAATCGTTCCGTATATAAATATTTTCAGCTACTCTTACTCCATATCCTTTTTGCTGTTTGCTGGAATATATAGCTGGATTGGGAATTTTAGATACCGGGTCAATAGTTTCTTTATAAAAAACAATGAATGGTGTAAGCCCTGCCTGGTGCAGCAAAATATCTTTTATTGAAAGTGCCGCTTTATTGGTTCCTTTTGTCCAGGGCAAATAGTCGCCGATAGTTTTATTTAAATCCAACCGACCTTCCTCATACAATTTCATTACTGAAACAGTAGTGGCAGAAATTTTTGTAACAGAAGCGAGGTCAAAAATACTTTCGGGGCTCATAGCCGGTGAGTTGGTGCTGTATTCATAATTGCCAAATGCCTTGTGATAAATAATATCACCTTTATATGCTGCCAGCACTATACAACCGGGAAAAGCTTTTTTTGCAATGCCGTCAGTTGCAATTGAATCAATAACACTTAATTTTTCTTTTATTGATGCCCTTGATGGCTTAATGCCGCCATGTACAAATCCATCTCCAAATTTGAAACGGCAAACAGAAACCGGCAGTTTACCCATGGAAACAATTTTGCCTTCCAATAAATCAGCAGCGGCATGTTGGGTTATTGCATCATCCTGGTAACAGGCGACTAATGTCCATGCATCACAGAAATTTTTTGTGGCCAGTACATTGCCAAAAGTGAGGGTGATGGTTTTAATAAAGTTTAAATCTTTATACAACTTGAGAGCAATGGAGCTTAAACCAAAATTTTCTGCAGGTCTTAATGAATAGTTATGAATACCTATAACAACAGCATCATACTTACCATCTTTCTGCACTTCTTTTAAAATCTCATTGGCTTTTTCCCCGCCATCTTTATAAGACAGCAGAAATACATTGGCATCCAAATCATTTTTCATCCGCTTGCCAAACTCATTCAGTTCTGTAACACCGATGCCGACATAAGCTATTTTCTTTTGTTTATCCGTTAACGGAACCTGAGCATAATCTGTTCTGGAAGCCGTCATCCCCGATTGTGCAAGAACGGTGATGCTATGTTCCGCCACTTCTTTGCGAATAGCATCAGTTTTGGCATTCAAATCTTCCAACAGGTTTTTTGTATCAACAAACTGTGTTTGATTAAGACCAAGATTATATTTTGACAGCAACACTTTTTTTACTTTGGCATTAATCTCATCCCAACTCAATTTTTTTTCAGCGATAGCTTTTTTTACAGCTTCGATTGTTTCAGGCACACTGGCTGGTAAACAAAGCATATCATTACCTGCAATCAATGCTTCTACAGCAATTGTTCCGCCGGGAAAATATTTAGCCACTCCTTTCATCTCCAGGGCATCAGTAAATGTTAATCCCTGATATCCCATTTTATTTCTCAACAACTCTGTTACACTATTTTTTGAAATAGAAGTGGCAATGTTTTTAGTATTATCAATAGCAGGAATAAACAGATGAGCAATCATAACACTTCCCACACCTGCATCAAAAACGGCACGGAAGGGAACCAGCTCCATTGAGTCTAATTGCTTCATAGTTTTATTTATCACTGGCAAGTCATAATGCGAATCCACATCCACATCCCCATGACCGGGAAAATGTTTTGCACAAGCCATAATGCCTGCATCCTGCATTCCTTTCATGTAGGCTACACCAAATCGGGACACCTTTTCTTTGTCTTCGCCAAATGAACGGTAACCGATAACAGGGTTGTTAGGATTATTATTAATATCAACCACCGGGGCATAGTTTACATGCACACCAATACGTTTACATTGGTCGCCTACTGCTAATCCAAGCCGGTACACAAGGTTTTCATCATTTAAAGAACCCAGCGTTAATTGAAAAGGAAATTTGGTAACACTATCCAACCGCATACCCAAACCCCACTCACCATCAATGGTTACCATCAGCGGTGTTTTAGCAATGCCCTGATAAAAGTTGGTGAGATTGGCTTGACGGATAGGCCCGCCCTGGAAAAAACAAAGTGCTCCTACATTATACTTTTGAATATCATTGGTCACTTTGGCAACATGATCTGCTCCCAAATTCGAATGTGCCCGGATAACCATCAACTGGGCAATCTTCTCATCATCACTCAAACTGTTAAACACACTGTCTGTCCATTGCTGGGCGGTCAGCTTGCCTGCCTGCCGGTCAGGCAGGCTTTTGGATTGTGCCGATGAAACCGAAGGAACAAGAATTGAAAGGAATAAAATGGCTTTAAGTAATTTCATAGTATGTCAAATTATAATATCTTGAAACAAGTATTAAAATTAGCCCTTTTACGGCAAAGGATTAGTGAAGAGCAGCTTAAATATCAATTCGTTATTTTTGGCGGCTAAAGTAGATTTTGTGCCAGATAAGATAACCCTGTTACCAGATAATATTGCGAACCAGATAGCTGCAGGTGAAGTAATTCAGCGGCCGGCGAGTGCAGTAAAGGAATTGCTGGAAAATGCAGTAGATGCAGGGGCCACTGAAATAAAACTTTTTATCAATGATGCCGGTAAATCGCTGATACAGGTGATTGATAACGGCAGTGGCATGAGTGAGACTGATGCAAGAATGAGTTTTGAACGGCATGCTACTTCCAAGATAAAAAGTATTGAGGACCTTTTTCATATCCGCACCATGGGTTTCCGGGGCGAGGC
>JAJAZO010000334.1 GCA_026785745.1 Chitinophagaceae bacterium
AATGTATGCTGAAATTGATGCTTACAGTAAAAATAAACTACCGAATAAACCCCAAGGCAAGTCCATAAAAACGGGCAAAAACGACTTATGGATAGCTGCTACTGCCAATGTAGCTGGTGCAACTTTATTAACAACTGACAACGACTTTAATCATTTGGACAAGACTTATATCGATTTAAGGAAATTCAATTAATTAGGCTGGTTGTGTGAGTTTAAGATTTGTCTTCATTATTCTAAAAAACCATTTGGCACAAAAGGCTTCAAGCCTTATTTTTGCAATCCCAAAAGCAATTTTGGATAAGGATTGACCTATGGTGTAATGGTAACACAACTGATTTTGGTTCAGTCGTTTATGGTTCGAATCCATATAGGTCAACAAAGCCCTGCTTACGGTGGGGTTTTTTATTTTAAGCTGTCTAAGCAGGTTGCCAGGCTTTCTTTCCAGTCTTTTAATTCAATTCCAAAGGCTTTCTGAATTTTTGACTTGTCCAGTACAGAATAAGCCGGTCTTTTTGCCGGAGTGGGGTATTGTGACGTTGGAATCGGATTTATCCTGCATTGGCTTCCAATCATTTCTTTAATAGCTACAGCAAAATCATACCAGCTGATTATTCCTTCGTTGCTATAATTATAAATACCCGGTTGCCATCCATGCCTGTCGGCAGGCAGGTTTTCTGATACAATGATTTGTAAAATGGCTTCTGCTAAATCTTTTGCATAAGTTGGTGAACCAATTTGATCGTTCACAATATTAATCTCCTTTTTCTCACTGAGAAGCTTCAGCATGGTCTTTACAAAATTTTTTTCAAATTCAGAATACATCCATGATGTGCGGATGATAAGCGAATCAGGGTTGCATTGCAAAGCCTGCTTCTCCCCTTCTAATTTGGATGCACCATAAATTGATTGTGGATTTGTTGGTGAATCTTCTTTGTAGGGAACAGTTGCAGTTCCATCAAAAACATAATCGGTAGAAATATGAATGAACTTACAATACTGTTCTTTGCAAAGGGATGCTAACACACCAACTGCTTCTCCATTTATTTTAGAAGCCAATTCTTTTTCAGTTTCAGCCTCATCCACTGCTGTGTAAGCGGCGCAATTAATTACATACAGCGGATGATGAGTTTTAAATATATTTTTTACTTTTTCAAAATCATGAATGGGCAAGTCTGCTCTTGATAAAAAAATAAAATCGAAGTAGGGAAATGAGGAAGCAATTTGTTGTAGTTCTTTTCCTAACTGCCCGTTAGAACCGGTGACCAGTATTTTACCCCCATCTCCGCCAACCGGCCGAGTGTCATTAGATTCACCCATTTTGAATGCTCTTTATTGATAAACAAAAATATTATTGCATTGGGCAAGAGATGGAAGCGATTTGTCTTTTTCGGAAACAATGGCAAGTTCAGCAGGTATTTGCCAGTCAATATTCAATTCAGCATCATTATAAATAATTCCTGCTTCGGTTTCTTTATTGTAAAAGCTGTCACATTTATACAATACTTCTGCTTTATCGCTCAGCACAGAAAAACCATGAGCAAATCCGGCAGGAATAAATAGTTGTTTCTTGTTCTTTGCTGATAACTTTAGGGTAAACACCTTTCCATAAGTGGGTGAACCTTTGCGGATGTCCACTGCTACATCTAAAATTTTTCCTTTTAAAACCCGCATCAGTTTGGATTGTGCAAAGGGTGGTAACTGATAATGTAATCCACGGATAACTCCATACGATGAAGATGACTCATTGTCCTGTACCCAGCGAATATCAATGCCTTCCTTGCGAAAATCATTTTCATTATATGACTCAAAGAAATAGCCACGGCTGTCTTCGAACACATTGGGTTCAAAAACCAGCAATCCGGGTATATCAGTTTTTTGAAATGGCATTTTATAGACTCCAGTAGGTTCTATTAGTAATACGGTTACGATAAATTCCTTTCAGGTCGGCCACCATGCCATGCGGTTTGGTGATGCCGGAAAAATAATCATCATCCAGTTCTTTGTAATCATTATGCGGCACCGTGATAATTACAACATCATAATCATTTCCGGTGTTCTTGGTTAATCCAAAACCATACTCATGTTGCAGTTCATCTGAATCAGCATGAGGGTCTTCCACATCTACATTTACGTAGTATGATTTCAGTGCTTTTACCACATCGGCCACTTTGGAATTACGGATGTCACTAACATTCTCTTTGAACGTAGCTCCTTTTATCAGCACTTTCGAAGATTTCACATCGCCTGAATTTTTAATTATATGCTGTACTACTGTTTTAGCAACATACTTGGCCATGTTATCATTAATGTTGCGACCGGCCAATATCACTTCTGCATCATAACCCAGTTCACTTGCTTTGTAAGTAAGGTAGTATGGATCAACGCCGATGCAGTGCCCACCAACGAGTCCGGGTTGAAATTTTAAGAAATTCCATTTTGTTCCGGCAGCTTCCAATACTTCATAGGTATTTATGTTCATCATATTAAAAATGATGGACAGTTCGTTCATTAATGCAATGTTCAAATCCCGTTGTGTGTTCTCAATGATCTTTGCTGCTTCTGCTACTTTGATAGAGGAGGCCCTGTGAACCCCGGCGGTAACAACCAGTTCATATGTTTTTGCAATTTCCCCCAATGATTCTGAATCACAACCGGATACCACTTTAATAATTGTAGCCAGTGTATGCTGCTTGTCTCCCGGGTTAATTCTTTCCGGTGAATAGCCCAATTTGAAATCAGTAATATTTTTTAACCCGGATAATTTTTCAATGATTGGCAGACAATCTTCCTCTGTACATCCGGGATAAACCGTGGATTCAAAAACCACATAATCACCTTTCTTTATCACCTTGCCAATTGTTTCTGATGCCTTTTGCACCGGAACAAGATCAGGTACATTGTGCTCATCAACCGGTGTTGGAACAGCGACAATAAAAAACTTTGCTTCCCGCAGTACATCCAATGAATCAGTAAAAACTATATCACAACCTTCAAAGACTGACGCATCCAGTTCATTGCTGGGATCAATGCCGTTCCTCATCATATCAATACGTTTCGGATTGATGTCAAACCCTATCACAGAAAGTTTCTTTGCAAACTCCAGTGCAATGGGTAATCCGACATAACCTAAACCTATCAGGGCCAGCTTCGCTTTTTTGTCAACTAATTCTTTATACATC
>JAJAZO010000335.1 GCA_026785745.1 Chitinophagaceae bacterium
TACAGTCATAAAAGTAAAAGCCTTCCTGATTAAGTCAGGAAGGCTTTTATTTTATATTTTTAAAATTTTACCAACTGCCACTGGCACCACCACCACCAAAACTACCACCACCAAAGCCACCAAAGCCGCCACCGCTACTGCCACCACCGCCTGACCATCCACGGCCACTTCCCCCACTCCATCCGCCAAAGCCGCCTCTTGATACATAAGTACCGCCGCCCGGCCCGGCACCACTAAAGATTACGATAAGAATAATGATGATAAATATTATAGTGCTTATACTTACTCCCTTCTTCTTTTTATTTCCATAATTAGTCGGGGCTTTGTATCGCCCTTCGGCTGCTTTTATAATATTATCTGTTGCTTCATCAAGGCCACGATAATAATTTCCTTCTTTGAAATTGGGAGTAACCTCGTTATCTATTATGCTTTTGGCAACTAAATCTGAAATAGCCCCTTCCAATCCATAGCCTGCCTGGATGGTAACTTTTCTGTCCCCTTTAGCAACAAGTATTACTACTCCATTGTTAAACTCCTTGCTTCCTACGCCCCATTTCCTTCCTAATTCTATGGCAGCGTCTTCAACAGAATAATTATCGGTTGATTCAACTATAACAACCGTAATCTGATTTGATGTACTGTCATCATATTGGTAAAGTTTCGCCTCCAGTGCCTCTTTCTGCTGTACTGTTAGTGTATTTGTATAATCGTTGACAAGTTTTGGAGGACTGGGCCGGGTTGAAATAATTTTTTCCATTTGTGCGGATGCACAAAAAGAAAGAAACACCGATATTATAAGGAGTAATCTTTTCATAGAGTTATTTCCCGAATACAATTTCGTCGGGCAATTCGTTTCTATCGGTGTCTCTTTCAAAAGGGAAGTGTGTGGTTAGTGCATCTCCAATCTGGATTACACATTCTGCAATACCCTTTCCATAATTTTCTTTATTAAAACTGACCAGCATTTCCTGAACTATCCTGTTCCAGTATTCGGACCCGACTTTTTTGTGAATACCTTCATCGCCAAAGACGGCTAACTGATGATCTTTAAGAGCAATATATACCAGTACAGCATTTCGCTGTTCTGTTTGCTCCATCTTTAAAGTGAAGAATATTTCTGCTGCTCTATCCATTGCATCCACCCAACTACAGCGGCTTTCTACAAAAACCCTTACCTCACCATTGGTGCGTTGTTCTGCATGGCGAATAGCTTTTATTATAAGCCTTGTGTCTTCCTCATTGAATAGCGATTTTGGTTTTTGCCAGGGAAATAGTTTCATCAGAATTTTATTTCTACGCTTTTATCTGTTCCGGCAGCCGCTTCAAATCCTTCCTTCTTTTTATATCCAAACAAGCCAGCCGTCATATTAGTGGGAAAGCTTCTTACTTTCTTATTATAATCAGCTACTGCGGCATTAAAATCATTACGTGCCACTTTTATTCTTCTTTCTGTTCCTTCCAATTGTGTTTGCAAACCAGCATAAGCAGCTGTGCCTTTCAAGGTTGGATATTTTTCTATCCGCATAATTATCCTGTTGGCTGCAGCAGCCAATGTATCCTGCAATTGCTTTTGTTGCTGGTAATTCTCTCCGGTCAATTCATTGTTTGATAACCCAGAAAGTGCTTTGCTTCTTGTTTCAGCAATTTTCTCCAGGGTGGTTTGCTCAAAATCGGAAAGACCTTTTACCACATTCACCAAATTAGGAATTAAATCGAGCCGACGCTGGTACGTATTCTGTACTTCAGACCATTGCAGTTTTACTTTTTCCTCTTTCTTTACCAATGAATTGTAGGAACCAAAACTCCAAAGGACAAGTATAAGCAGGATAGCACCCCCAACTATGAAGCCGGTAAATTTCTTTTGTCGCATATTACTTGTGCTTAGAATTCTACTTTAGGAGCTTTCTCAGCACCTTCATCAGCTTTGAAGCCTTCCTTTTTACTAAAGCCGAATATGCCGCTTAACATGTTCATAGGAAATGATCTTACTTTTGTATTGTAAGTATTCACCGCATCATTGAAATTCTTTCTTGAATTGCGAACATCGTTTTCAATTCCTTCCAGCGAACCCTGCAACTGCAAAAAGTTCTGGTTGGCTTTTAAATCCGGGTAATTTTCTACCACCACCAGCAATCTGCTGAGTGCACCTGACATCTGGCTTTGTGCCTGCTGGAATTTTGCCATATTTTCCGGTGTAAGCTGATCGGCGGTCAAATTAATAGAAGTAGCTTTTGCTCTTGCTTCAACAAGTTTGGTCAATGTTTCCTGTTCAAATTTGGCGGCTCCTTTTACAGTATTCACCAGGTTTTCTACCAGGTCTGATCTTTTTTGATATTCACTATTTACATTATTCCAGGTATTTTTCACTTTTTCGTCCTGCTTTACAAGACCATTATACCCGCTGCATCCCCACACACCGAGTATAAGGACTAAGCCCAGAACAACTAATAAAGTAATGTTACGAGTTCCTTTCATTGTAGTATTTTTTATTGGAGGGTAAAATTAGTATTTTCGGTACATCAAAGAGGTAAAATTTCGGTTGAGCAAGTGTTATTGCCGGTGAAACACCAATTTTAATAACCCTGCGGCATTATTTTGGCGCCGCAAATAACAAATTCAGCCTATATGAGTGTAATAAAAAGAATATCCGTTGTTAGTATAGTAGCTCTGATGGTCTTCTCTCAGTGCAAAAAATCAAAGAACAACGGTTCTATACCTACTCCACCGCCCCCTCCCGGTTCGGTAGCCATTAAAGACTCAGTGATTGTGCAGGGATTAAATTTTCCCTGGGAAATTTTATGGGGGCCAGACAATTTTATCTGGATGACAGAAAGGGGTGGAAAGATAAGCCGGGTGAATCCTGCGACCGGAACTGTTTCCCTACTGCACACAATTAATGAAGTAGTTGCCAACGGTGAAGGCGGACTGCTTGGAATGGTATTACATCCTAATTTTTCAACAACACCGCATGTTTTTGTTGCGTACAATTATAATTCAGGCGGATATAAGAAAAAAATTGTCCGATTTACTTACACAGGGTCAGCGTTAACAAGTCCGGTAACGATCATTGAAAATATTGCTGCCTCATCCATTCATAATGGATGCCGTCTTTTAATTACTCCAGATCTGAAATTATTTATTACAACCGGAGATGCTGCCAACCAGGCATTGCCTCAGAATACATCTTCTGTTAATGGTAAGGTTCTCCGGTTGAACCTCGACGGAACTATTCCCTCTGATAATCCTGTTGCCGGAAATGCCTACTGGAGCTGGGGCCACCGCAATCCGCAGGGGCTTGTTTTTGCCAACAATATATTGTACAGCAGTGACCATGGCCCAAGTACGGATGATGAAATAAACATTATTGAAAAGGGAAGAAACTATGGCTGGCCGAATGTGAATGGCTTTTGTGATGCTGGCAGTGAACAAACTTTTTGCACTACTAATAATGTAAGAGAACCATTGAAAGCCTGGACACCAACTGTAGCAGTTTGTGGTTTGGATTATTATAATAACGACCTGATACCACAATGGAAAAATTCGTTGCTGATGGTTGCCTTAAAAGAATCAAGGATGTACCAGTTGAAATTAGATGCGGCAAACACCAGCATTGCTTCAACTACTGAGTATTTTGCCGGTGGTTATGGTAGGATGCGGGATGTTTGTATTTCGCCGACGGGCAAAGTATATATCTGCACCAGCAATGGCGGAAATAATGATAGAATTATTGAAGTGAGAAAGCTTTAACCTGCGTTATATATCAGACACTGCGGCAATACCCGGAAGAGTTTTTCCTTCAAAATATTCCAGCATGGCTCCACCGCCGGTGGATACATAGCTTACTTTATCAGCAAACCCGAATTGGTTAACAGCAGCGACAGAATCACCACCGCCTACCAAAGAGAAGGAACCTTTTTGTGTAGCAGCTGCAATGGCAATGGCAACTGCTTTAGTTCCATGTTGAAATTTTGGCATTTCAAAAACACCCATCGGGCCGTTCCATAAGATTGTCTTTGAGTTTTTAATAACATTGGAAAAATGTTCACAAGCCATATTGCCAATATCCAATCCCATCCAGCCATCAGGAATATTATTACTTGGTGCAACAGAAGTTTGTGCATCTGCTGCAAACTTATCTGCAATAACAGAATCGGAAGGCAAATGAATACTAACACCTTTTTCTTCTGCTTTCTTTAAAATATCTAATGCAATATCTAAACGATCTTCCTCGCATAATGAATTTCCGATTTTGCCGCCACCGGCTTTCATAAATGTGTAAGCCATGCCGCCACCAATGATGATATCGGTTGCCCTGTCCAGCAAGTTTTCAATGATAAGTATTTTGTCACTTACTTTGGCACCACCAATGATGGCAACAAATGGTTTCTCTGCTTTATGCAATACTGTTTCTGCACTGGCTACTTCGCCTTCCATCAACAAACCAAACATTCTTTTTTCGACCGGAAAGTATTGCGCAATAACAGTAGTGGAAGCATGTGCCCGGTGAGCTGTCCCAAAGGCATCATTCACCCATACATCGCCCAATGCAGATAATTTTTCTGCAAATTTTGCATCACCTTTTTCTTCTTCCTTATAAAACCGGAGATTCTCCAATAACAGCACTTCACCGGGACGCATCATACTTTGAGTGAGATGTGCCTGTTCGCCTATACAATCGTTAGCAAACAAAACAGTGGTACCCCCCAACAATTCGCTGAGGTGTTTTATTAAATGTTTTAGTGAGTATTTATCGTCCGGGCCATCTTTTGGTCTTCCGAGGTGACTCATTAATATAACCATCCCACCATCAGCCAATACTTTTTTAATTGTGGGTACAGCTGCCTTCATCCGGGTATCATCAGTAATTTCAAACTTATCGTTCAATGGCACATTAAAGTCAACCCGGATTAAGGCCTTCTTCCCTTTAAAATTATAAGCAGCAAATTTTGACATACCAGTTGTTTTGACAAATTAATTACTAATGATGAAGGGCTTTTTCCTTTTGTGTCTCTTTGTATAAAACAAACCCGGCAACGGTTGCCATCACTTCGTCTGTCACGTCCTTGCCGCCTTTCATATTGGCACGGATACTTTGAAGTGTATATTTGGGTCCGAATGGAATTCCCCACCAACCAAACAAGGCCGATAGTAAAGTGTAGGGCATTCCTTTTGTAACAGCATTCTCATTACCCCGAACCAGGTAAACCCCAGAAGTTCGTTTGAAAGTAGCTACCACCAACGAAATAATAAAGGGATAATGAATAAACTTTCCGCCCTTACCCACTTCTCTTTGCAAATCCTCAGCAGAAAGGCCTTTGATATTTTTAATCCTCATATCTGAAACTTAAAAGAAAATGCCGTACTGAACCAGCCAAACGATTTGACTGGTTCAACACGGTACAAAAAATTATTTGCTGATGAGTTTGGCGAAATAATTCACCGTTCTCACTAACTGGCTTACATAACTCATCTCGTTATCATACCAGCTTACTGTTTTTACCAGTTGTTTATCGCCAACTGTCATTACTTTGGTTTGCGTAGCATCGAACAAAGAACCGAAGTGAATACCTATTATATCGCTGCTAACAATTTCGTCTTCCGTATAGCCGAAGCTTTCATTAGCTGCAGCCTTCATATCAGCATTAATTTGTTCAACAGTTACAGTTTTGCCAAGAATAGATGTTAGTTCAGTTAATGATCCGGTGATTGTAGGAACCCTTTGGGCACTGCCATCCAGCTTTCCTTTTAATTCTGGCAACACAAGGCCAATAGCTTTTGCTGCACCAGTAGTATTAGGAACAATATTAGCAGCGGCCGCTCTTGCACGGCGCAAATCACCTTTTGGATGTGGTGCATCCAGAGTGTTCTGATCGTTGGTATAGGCATGAATGGTAGTCATGATACCAGTTATAATACCGTATTTATCATTCAGCACTTTGGCCATTGGGGCAAGGCAATTGGTGGTACAGGATGCACAAGAAATAATTGTTTCGCTTCCGTCCAGTATGTTGTGGTTTACATTAAATACAACTGTTTTCAAATCACCAGTTGCGGGTGCAGAAATGACAACTCTTTTAGCACCAGCAGTAATATGTAAAGCTGCTTTATCCTTATCGGTAAAGAAACCGGTGCTTTCAATTACAACGTCCACATCGTGGCTTCCCCATGGAATTTGCGAAGGATCCTTTTGTGCATATATTCTTACCGAGTCGCCATTAAATACAATTGAATCTTCAGTGGCTTTCACCTCTGCATCAAAACGACCTTGGGCACTATCGTACTTCAGCAGGTGTGCTAATACTTTAGGACTTGTCAAATCATTGATGGCAACCACATCAATACCTTCCATTTTATATATCTGGCGGTAAACCACACGACCGATACGACCGAAACCATTGATTGCGACTTTAACTGTGCTCATTTTTTTGACGTTTTATATTAACAATCCAGCTTTCACTAAGGCTTTCGCTGGTAAAAGAGGTGCAAAGGTAATAAAAACGGCTTTGTTTACCTGTATCAGATTTGAGTTAAATAACCGATGCAGACATGGGGAAAGTGTGGGGAAAATGAATATCTGACTGATTGATCCATTAAATGAAAAACATTTGGCTAAAAACAGGTGCAAACCTATCTTTGCCGTCCCTAAAAATTTCATCCTGAATGAAATGAAGGACGGCCCGTTCGTCTAAGGGTTAGGACACCACCCTTTCACGGTGGTGATACGAGTTCGAATCTCGTACGGGCTACTAAAGATACATTTGTACCGTCCGGTACACAACGAAATCCCCGCAAACTTAATGGTTGCGGGGATTTTTGTTTTTAACATTCACCGCTTAATGAAGGCATTTATAATTCTCTTATAAAGCAAAGGAAGATCTGAAAACACCTAATTCTAACCCCCTTAGTTCAGCTAAACCACGTAGTCTTCCAATAGCACTATATCCCGGATATGCTTTTTTATTCAAGTCGTCCAACATTTGATGCCCATGATCAGGCCGCATGGGAATAGAAACATTTCTCCGTTTCATTATTCCCACTATTTCTTTAACGACGGAATACATATCTGTATCACCTGCCAGATGATCAGCTTCATAAAAATTTCCTTCTTCATCCCGTTTGGTATTTCTTAAATGCAGAAAGTGTACATTGTCACCAAATCGTTTCAGCTTTTTTACCAGGTCATTATCTGCCCTTGCACCAAAAGCACCAGTACAAAAACATAAACCGTTGGACGGTGAAAGTGCGGCATTCAATAAGTCTTCAGCATCTTGTTCAGTACTTACTATTCTTGGCAATCCCAATACATGATATGGAGGGTCATCCGGGTGGATAGCCATTTTCAAACCACACTCTTCTGCTACCTCCACTATTTGTTGTAAAAAATAGAAAAGATGCTGTTTTAATTTACTGGCATCAATGCCATCATAGGTTTTTAATGCGGCTAATATTTGTTCTTTTGTAAATCTTTCTTCACTTCCCGGCAGACCCAGTAATGCGTTGCGAAAAAGAGTTTCTTTCTCTTCATCTGTCACCCGGTTCAACCGCTGTTTTGCTTTTTTTATTTCTTCGCCTGTGTAGTCCTTTTGAGCATCCGGTCTCTTTAATAAGAATAAGTCAAAAGCGATAAAGGCAGAACGTTCAAAGTAGAATGCCTTGCTGCTTGTAATTGCCGTTCTGTTTTTTAATATTCTAGCA
>JAJAZO010000336.1 GCA_026785745.1 Chitinophagaceae bacterium
AAAATTGTTTTTTTGGAAAGCAATCCGTTGAAGGATCAAATGGGGGTGGTTTTTTTTTTAGGAAACCAATTAATTGTGTAACATTGTAATTTCATTTTTTGCACGAGGCCGCTTACCATAACATCTTTCTTTTTCCTGCTGACTATAACAGGTTTTGCGCAAAACCCCCGGTTCAGCCTCGCCACCGATGCCGGCATTCAGCGAAATTTTAAAAAAGAACAACGATACTGGGCGGCGGGTCATACCACACAAGCCCAATTTCACATTACTCCTAAGAACGGTGTGTATGTATCCTTTGCCTATTACAGCCCGGGTCGTTTTAATAAAAATATTACTGCCATTGCTAAATCGCAACAGACAACACCGCAGCAAATCAATTATACCAATACCAGTAAGATGAGTCTTAAACACCTTTCTATTGGCTGGAAAAAATACTTAAAAGGCGCACCGGACATTGAAAAAGGCTGGAACATGTACACCAATGCCGGCTTGGGTTTATTACTTGGGCGGGTGGAAAATAGTCATTCAGTGGGTATTGATACAGCATTGTATGCTGTTCCTGTACTTAGCGGCAGGGGTAATTTTAAACGGCTGACATTAGACCTGGGCCTGGGATGGGAAGTTCCTGTTGGTGGTGATATGTATTTTTATACCGAAGGAAAAGTGTGGGTGCCCACTACCAATTATCCCAGCAAATATATTTTTGTAAACAGCAATGCTCCGTTGTTAGTTATGCTCAGTGGCGGTATCCGGATTATTTTCTGATACAACCCTTATTTTATTTTTATATCAAACCTTCCTTCTGTAATACTTTTAATTGTAGGAGGAGTGTTACTGCTCACGGCTTCAAACTGGAAAGTGCCGGATACAATCAAATTAACCACATCCAATTTTGTAATAGTTACGGAGCCGGTATAGTCAGCCGTGGTCATCCATTCTTCCACCGGGTTCAGTCTGTTTTTAAAATATAAAGCATAAGATTTACTGCCGGCTCTTGATGTAGTTGTATTGAGCTGGTAAGTACCCGGGCCGGTTACGTTTGCAAGTAGTATTTCAAATGAAGTTTCGTTAGGTGAAGAAGAAAAATTGCGGGCATTAATCAGCAGGATACCGGTGGCACTGTTGAACGTGGCATCCAGCAGGTTATCGGCAGGAAAAGGACCAAAGCCCTGTGGTGCCCATAATTGCCCATTCACTTTTGCACCAAATGTATTAGCACCGGTTTGTGTGGCAGAAGGCAGTTCACTTACTTCCTTTTTGCAGGAAGCCAATAGTAGTACTGAAAAACAGGCGATGATAATTCTGGTCATAACTAAGGATGGTCTTATAACAAAGATAGAAATGAAACGCAAAAACAAGGCCACAATAAATTTAAATGAAGGGTTTCTTTTGGGCCAAGGTGTTAAAGTAGTAGTAAGTATCTTAGTGCCTTGATACATCTACACTTATGAGCAATAGCCTTACCATCCGGCAGGTAGAATTATACAAGCTTTCTATTCCGCTGATAGAGCCTTTTACCACTTCCCTCGGCACCGATTACTCAGCAGAAAATGTATTGGTAAAAATAATTACTGCCGAAGGCATTATCGGTTTTGGGGAATGTAGTCCTTATATGCCCATTAACGGGGAAAGCCAGGACACTTGTTTTATAGTAGGGCAATATTTTGCAAAAGCACTAAAGGGAAAAGACCCGTTGCAGATTGAAGAATGCATTAAACTGATGGATACTATTATTTATGGTAACAGCAGTATCAAGAGTGCATTTGATATTGCGTTGTATGATATTGCTTCGCAAAATGCCGGGTTACCATTGTATAAATTTATCGGCGGAGAAAATAATAAAACCATCATCACTGATTATACCGTTAGTATTGGCGAACCGCAACAGATGGCAGCCGATGCTGTAAAAATAAAAGCCGCAGGCTACCCGGCTATAAAAGTAAAGCTGGGCAAAAATGGAAAGACAGATGTACTCCGAATAAAAGCTATCCGTGAAGCAGTAGGTAATGAAATTCCATTGCGTATTGATGCTAACCAGGGCTGGGCGGTGGATGAAGCAATTGAAACATTACAGGCATTAGCCGTATATGATATTCAGCATTGCGAAGAACCGATTGCCCGTTGGAATTTTATGCGGTTGCCGGATATAAAGAAAGCCAGCCCCATTCCTATTATGGCGGATGAAAGTTGTGGTGATGAACATGATGCAGAACGATTGATACAACTAAAAGCCTGCGATTATTTTAATATCAAACTCGGAAAGTCGGGTGGTATTTTTAAAGCATTGAAAATGGCAAGGATGGCCGAAGCCGCCAACATTCATTTACAAGTAGGTGCCATGCTTGAATCAAGACTCGCCATGACCGCTTTTGCCCATTACGCATTGTGCAGCCCCCTGATTGTTCATTTTGATTTTGATACGGCCCTTATGTTTAAAGAAGACCCGGTAACAGGCGGTATTGTTTATGAAAAAAATGGGGTGGTGAAAGTACCGGAAGTGGTTGGATTGGGAGCAACGATTGATGAAGGATGGTTGGGGAAGATGGAGAAGGTGGTGATTTAAAAAGGAAGGAGGTTAAGCGGTTGCCTGAGCATAATTGTTTTCTTACTTAATCCTTTTTTAAAACTACGATATCTGATACACTTACCAGAACCGGCTGAAAATATCTTATCTAGTCCAGAAATAAGTTGACTGCAAATCAACCGTTTTATGTATTTAAAAACTCAAATCATTCAGAAGTATTGTATACAAAGCCCCGACATTGTCCCTTCCTATTCTTAAAAATATTTATTGGAGGTAATACCAATTTTTGGGACTTTTAAAGAGCAAAAAAGCTATGGCACGCAATACATCAATCTTATTAGGTGAATATTTTGAGAACTTCATTTCTACTAAAATCTCATCAGGTAAATACAATTCTGCAAGTAAGGTTATCAGAACTGCTTTAAGGTTATTATTAGAAGAAGAATTAAAAACAAAAAACCTCAATAAAGCTTTGCTTCAAGGCGAGAAAAGCGGAATGGCAAAAAACTTTGATCCGAAAGCGAATTTAAAAAAATTACATAGCAAGTTTTTATGAAACTGCTTCCATTTGTTATCAGCAAAAAGGCTGTTTCTGACCTGGAAGAAATCTGGCTGTATGCAGTTGAAAAGTGGTCGGTAGAGCAAGCAGATCGTTATTACAATTTAATATTTGATGAAATCAACTACATCTGCAAGAATAGCAATGCCGGGAAATCAATGCAGCATCTGCGAAAAGGCTATCGGATTTCCAAAGTCAAAACGCATCTTAATTTTTATAAAGTTTTAAATGATATGATTGAGATAATTAGAATTTTAGATGAGCGAATGGATATAGAAAATAGACTTAACGATTAAGCAACAACACACAACCAAGTGTGGGGCAAAATTCGGGCAGATGCAATACTATTTCTGTACTCCGGCAAACCCGTTCGTTACCCTTCTTCTTCTTTTCGATCCATCAGCATCAATAAGCATCAATTGACTCCCAGCGCCATTGCAGGAAATTCATTTACTTTATGTTTTTCCTTTTCCTCACCTGCCTGTTGACAGGTTTGCACCCGATTAATCTTTACATTTGTTCACCTTAATTTTCATGCTACCACAACAAAACAAACTCATCATCATCGCTGCCCCTTCCGGTGCGGGCAAAACATCGGTAACAAGGCACTTGCTGAAAGCCCTGCCCGGTCAACTGGCCTTTTCTATTTCCTGCGCCACCCGGCAGCCCCGCAATAATGAGAAAGACAAAGTAGATTACTACTTTATAACGGTCGCAGATTTTAAATACAAAATAGACCAACAGGAATTTGTAGAATGGGAAATGGTCTACGAAGGAAAATATTACGGCACCTTGAAAAGCGAAATGCAGCGCATCTGGCAACTGCACAAAGTTCCGCTGCTGGATGTGGATGTACAGGGTGGTATCAACATTCAGCAACAGTATCCGCATGATTCATTATCACTGTTCATTGAACCTCCCTCCATTGAAGAACTGGAACGCCGTCTGAAGGCCAGAGGAACCGAAACACCTGAATCATTACTGGCCCGGCTCAATAAAGCCGCTTACGAACTTTCTTTTAAGCAACAGTTTGACCACATTATTATAAACGATGAACTGGAAAGAGCCTGTGCGGAAGCGGAAAAGGTGGTGAAGGAATTTTTAAACCCCAACCCCTAAAGGGGCCTTATCTTACTAAAGTGTAAAAAACATGGCTGGTTTTAAAAAGTTGGTCCATAAAAGAGCTCACTACCTTAAAATTGGGTAGTTTTTCCCTGATAAAAAGCAGAATAGCTGTACTGGTGATTAGCAAGCCTTCGCCTTTAAGATGTTGAGGGTTATCTTTGCCTGCATGATTCATTTCAATTCGATACTCTTCTTTATCATTACCCTTGCCCTCATGGGTTTCTTCGCCGGTATTGAAATGGCTTTTTACAGTGCCAATCGCCTGAGCATTGAAATAAAAAAGAAACAGGGTGGATCTTCCCTGCAAATATTGTCCGGTTTTGTAGAATCTCCAGCACAGTTTTTAGGAGCTACCTTAGTCGGTTTTAATATTTTCCTTGTGTTTCTTGGTTTGCAGATAAGTTCTGTAATGGCACCGGTATGGAAATACCTCAATGTAGGTTCTGATACTGTTCATATAGTAGTGGAAATTGCCAGTACCACTTTTGTGGTACTGGTTTTTGCAGAATTTATTCCCCGGGCATTCTTCCGGGCAAGGAGTAATACTTATCTTACTAAGCTGGCTCATATCACTGATTTTTTTTACCAGATGTTTCATCCTATTGGTGCCGGACTTATTGATCTTTCACAGTGGATACTGAAGTATGTCTTTAATATCCGGCTGGATAAAAATAAAGAACCCATCAACCGCAGCGATCTGAAGCATCTTTTTCAGCAAACGGACAATGATGAACGACAGGAACGCAACACCCAACTGATGGAGAACGCACAGGAACTGCCCAAAATAAAAATCAGGGAGTGCCTGGTGCCAAGAAAAGAGATTGTCGGTATAGAAAGCCGTTCCACCATGGAAGAAGTAAAGAAAAAATTTATAGATACCCATCTCAGTAAACTAGTAGTGTTTGAAAACAATATTGATACTATTAAAGGCTACATCCACCAGCTGGATCTTTTTAAAAAACCGGCTTCTATTCAATCGGTCTTATTACCCATACCGGCTGTTCCGGAAAGTATGAGTGCAACAGACCTCATCACTAAGCTTTCAAAAGAAAGAAAAAGCATTGCCTGGGTGGTGGATGAATTTGGCGGCACCGCCGGTATCATCACTATGGAAGATGTGCTGGAAGAATTGTTTGGTGAAATACAGGATGAATACGACACCCAGGAGTTTGTAGAAAAACAGTTGTCAGAAAATGAATACATCTTTTCCGGGCGGCTGGAAATAGACTACCTGGAAGAAAAATATGGTTTTGACTTTGGCGATGATGAATCCGAAACCCTTTCCGGTTTCATTATCAATTATCATGAAACCATCCCCCGGCAGAAAGAACGCATCATCATTGATGATTATGAATTTGACATTATGAATGTAAGCGATACGAGAATAGAAATGGTGAAGATGAAAAAATTGAAATGAGGGAAGCCACGAGTTGCGAGTCGTGAGTTACGAGCCGGTATCCATAGTATTACCGTTCACTATTCGCCATTGGCCTTCACCATTCCCCACCTATCTTTGTCCCTTTCTTAAAATCTCCGGATGGCATTACTTGATTTTTTTAGCAAACGAAAGAAAGACCCTAAGTCAGAAATGTCTTTCATTGATCACCTGGAAGATCTTCGCTGGCATGTCATCCGTTCTATCATTGCTATTCTAATTGGGGCCATTGTTGTTTTTTCTTTTTCGGGTTTTGTGGTAGATGAAATATTGTTTGCCCCTACCCGGTCCGATTTTGTTTCGGCACGGTGGCTTTGCAGTATGGGTCATAAAATAGGTATCGGCAATACCCTTTGTTTTCCTCCGGTAAAAGCACAGTTTCTCGAAAATACCATGACAGGCCAGTTTGTGGCTTCCTTTACCCTGGCATTTATCGGTGGATTTATAATTGCCTTCCCGTATATCTTCTGGGAGTTTTGGAAATTTATTAAACCAGCCCTTTCTGAAAAAGAACTGAAGAAAACAAGAGGCGTTATTTTTTGGGTATCACTGCTATTTTTTGCCGGCGTATTGTTTGGCTATTATATACTCACTCCTTTTATGGTCAATTTCTATTTCAACTATAAAATGAGTGAACAGATAATCATCATGCCTTCTTTTTCAGATTATCTTGAAAATCTAATATATACAACTGCCGGGATTGGTGTATTATTCCAAATGCCCTTGCTGGTAATGGTGCTGGCAAGAATTGGAATTGTAACGGGGTCTTTTCTAAAAAAATATCGCCGTCATGCATTTGTTATTATATTAATTGCAGCGGCTATAATTACCCCCTCCACAGACCCGTTCAGCCTTACTATTGTAACAATTCCGCTTTATCTTCTATTTGAGGCCAGTATTATTATTGCTTCCCGTATAGAAAAAAGAAAGGCGAAGGAACAAAAAGAATGGAGCTAGACTAGTCAGGAGTCTTTAGTCGGGAGTCGGGAGCAGGAAGTTCCTTAATTTTACAGTGGCGTCTGACTCCAGACTCTGAACTCTAAACTCTGAACTATTTATGCACTCCCCTTTTGACCTCAGCAAGCCCATTGCCATTGGCAGCGACCATGCAGGATACGATTATAAAGAAGAACTGATTTCCTTCCTGGAAGGAAAAGGATTTCCTTTTACAGATTTTGGCACCCATACCAAAGACTCAGTTGACTATCCGGACTTTGCCCATCCCGTTGCAGCAGCAGTAGAAAGCGGACAGGCTGCCTTTGGTATTTTATTATGCGGCACTGCCAACGGTGTAGCCATCACGGCCAATAAACATCAGGGCATCCGTGCTGCTATTTGCTGGGGAGAAGAAATAGCCAGCCTCGTAAGGCAGCATAACGATGCAAACATTATTTGCATTCCGGCCCGTTTTGTAAGAGAAGGTGATGCAGAAAAAATGGTTAGCCTTTTTATGACCACCGATTTTGAGGGTGGCCGCCATGCTAACCGGGTAAATAAAATTGCCTGTACCTGATTATTCTTACCAGTCATCCATATTTTCCCCTCCCACTTCCCGGAAGGGATTATTTTTATTGCATACGACAAAGCTCTGGACTGTTAAAAGAGTTGATCAATAAATTTGCGAAGTCGTATCACACACAACAAATACAAATTATTACATGACAAGAAAATTTATTGCTTGCCTCCTGCTTTCTTTACCGCTATTGTCAACAGCACAGAAAAAAGATAAGAATGCAACGAAAGCGGCTGCTACGATTACCGTAGAAGACATGAAGAAACATCTCTGCATTATTGCCAGTAAAGAAATGGAAGGCCGGGAAACACCATCACCTGGTTTGGAGAAAGCAGCCAATTATATTGAACAACATTTTAAGTCATTGGGGTTGATACCGGGTAATAACGGAAGCTACCGTCAAACATATCCACTGTATAAAGATTCAATGCTCGGAACCTCGATGAAAATAAATGGAGCAGCGCTGGAACTGAATACAGATTTTCAACCACAGGCCAGTAACTATGCGGCTGAAATGCGTTTCTCCGAAGTAGTGTTTGCCGGTTATGGCATAAGCGATGGAGATAAAAGAGATGATTATAAAGATTTAAAAGTAGCAGGTAAACTGGTGCTTATAGCAGATGGCAGCCCTGTCGATTACAAACCATCACAAACGGGATTTGCCTCACCCGGCAGTGCCTTTGGTAAAATGAATACAGCGATGAGTAAGGGTGCTGCCGCTGTTATGATTATTTATGGCAACTATCCCCGAAAGACGATGAACCTGAACAGCAACTGGTCAATGAACAGTTATAAATCTGCACAAACTCCTTTTTCATTTACCGTTTCGCAAGGCATTACCGAAAAAATTATGGGTGAAGATGGAAAAAATGTGCTGGACAAATTAAAAGCCGGTTTATTGATTTCTAAAACTTACCCGGCAGAAATTGATCTTGGCTATTCAAAAACTACAAAAACCAATCATGCCTCTAATGTGCTGGGTGTGCTGGAAGGAACTGATTTGAAAGATGAATATGTTTTCATTACCGGCCATTACGATCATTTGGGCAAAAGAGATACCGTGATTTTTTATGGAGCAGACGATGATGGTTCCGGCACTACTGCTGTGCTGGAAATGGCTGAAGCATTTGTAAAAGCAAAAGCAGCAGGTAATGGCCCCCGCCGTACCATGGTTTTTATGACAGTTAGTGGTGAAGAAAAAGGATTATGGGGTTCTGGCTATTATGCTAACCATCCCATTTTTCCATTAGATAAAACAACGGTTGACCTGAACATTGATATGATTGGCCGCAGCGATGCCAGCCGTAAACAGGGCGACTCTGCCAACTATGTATATGTAGTAGGTGATGATAAAATAAGCAGCGACCTTAAAGTCATAAGTGAAGCTGCCAATAAAAATTATGTAAATATGGAGTTGGATTATAAATACAATGATCCCAATGACCGCAACCGCATTTACTTCCGCAGCGACCATTATAACTTTGCACAAAAAGGAGTTCCTATTATTTTTTATTATGATGGTATGCTCGGTGCCGATTATCACAAGCCAACAGATACCCCAGATAAAATTAATTATCCATTAATGG
>JAJAZO010000337.1 GCA_026785745.1 Chitinophagaceae bacterium
CCAATACAAGCATCAAACTTGAATTCTTCTATGGTATCAAGTAATGTGTATGTCTGTAACCAATTACGACTGGGAAATTTTCCTTTGGGTTCTGTCAAATTTTTTGCTTTGATTGTGTCTTCCACTTTTCTTACTATCAATGTTGCTCCTACTTCATTCGCCAACCAATCACGGTATTCCAATGCTTCCGGAAAATTGTGACCTGTATCAATATGTACCAATGGAAAAGGAATTTTTGCGGGAGCAAATGCTTTTTTAGCCAAATGCACTAGTGTAATAGAATCCTTTCCACCACTGAAAAGCAAAGCAGGTTTTTCAAACTGTGCCGCCACCTCACGGAAAATATAAATACTTTCCGCTTCCAGTTCCTGTAAATAATCCAAGTGATAATTGCTCATACTATTTTTTTATACTCAGTAACCTCTTTTCAATTTCTATTTGTCGTCGTTAATGTGATGAACAATGATATTCAGCTGAACGGAGCGACCCTTCGTTACCTCAGGGTAAACTCCAGGGACGATTATCTCTGTTAATCTCGCTGGTATTATAATTTTTTAAGCACCAAACGTTCCTACGGAACGATAACCAACATTTATATTTCTCTACTACTACCCACTAAACGTTACTACGGAACGTTAACCAATTTTTTCTTTACCAACTGTACTATGCAAGCCGCACTCTTTCTGACTGGCTTCCCACCACCATCTTCCTGCTCTTACATCTTCTCCGGGTTCTATTGCCCTTGTACATGGCGCACAACCAATGCTGATAAATCCTTTATCATGCAACGTATTGTACGGCACATTATGTTCGTTGATGTAAGCAATCATTTCATCATAACTCCAGTTGATAAGCGGATTGAATTTATATAACTGCCGTTGCTCATCCCATTCAATCATCGGCATGTCTTTTCTATTATCCGATTGTTCTGCCCGTAAACCTGTTATCCAAACTTTTGCCCCTTCCAATGCCCTGTTCAATGGTTTTACTTTCCGGATATGGCAACATTCTTTCCTGTTCTCTACCGATTCATAAAAACTGTTCATTCCTTTTGCCCTGGTAAATGCTTCAACATCTGTTGCATCCGGAAAATAAATTTTCAGGTTTGTTTTGTAACGGGCATTTGTTCTTTCAATTAGTTCATATGTTTCATAAAACAAACGGCCAGTATCGAGTGTAAATATTTCAACGCCGATTTTATTCTTACAAATAGCGGCAGTAATCACCTGGTCTTCCTGTCCGAGGGATGAGGAAAAGACAACTTTGCCGGGAAACAAATCAGCGACTAACTGAATGGCACCCGGCAAGGAACTTTGTTCTATCTGTTGTATTTGTTCTGTTGTCAGCATTAATTACAAATTCGGCTGCGGGGTATATCGCAAGTAGGGTTTTACCACTTTTATTCCTTTTGGAAATTTCTTAATAGCATCTTCAGTAGAAATTGCAGGCACTACAATCACATCTTCACCAGCATTCCAGTTGGCAGGCGTTGCTACACTATAAATAGCTGTTAATTGCAATGAATCTATCACCCGTAATACTTCAACAAAATTTCTTCCGGTAGAAGCAGGATAAGTGATAAATAATTTGAGTGTTTTATCAGGACCGATAATAAACAATGAACGAACTGTTGCGGTAGCAGAAGCATTTGGATGAATCATATCATACAAAGTGGCCACGGTTCTGTCTTCATCAGCAATAATCGGAAAATCAACAGTACAGTTTTGTGTTTCGTTGATATCTTTTATCCAGCCAGCATGTCTTTCTAATCCATCAACACTTACGGCCAATACTTTTACATTGCGTTTTGCAAATTCTTCAGCTAACAATGCTGTTCTTCCAAGCTCAGTTGTACATACGGGTGTATAATCCGCAGGGTGTGAAAATAAAACACCCCAGCCATCACCAAGATATTCATAAAGATCTATTTCGCCAATGGATGTTTGTGCTTTAAAGTTGGGAACTTTATCCCCTAAATGCAATGACATAGTATATAATTTTAGTAGACTTTAATAAAACACAAAAATAAGGTATTAAGCATAGCCTACCAAGTCTGTGGACTACTTATTAAGGAATATTTATACCTAACAATCGTTGGTAATAAATAAGTAATTAAACAAGGAGATCTTTTAATGTACGGTTTTCAACGATACCGAGGGTAGCATCCCTTACTTCAATCATCATATCATGCAGGCCGCAATGCTTCTCATTGCAGTTTTTGCAACGTTCGTAGAAATAGAGACTTACACAGGGAAGCATAGCGATTGGGCCATTTATGAGGCGGATTACGGTAGCGACTTTCACTTTCTCCGGCCTCTGTTTTAGAAAATATCCTCCCCCCTTTCCCTTTTTGCTATCCAAAATATCTGCTTTTTTAAGTTCAAGCAGTATGCTTTCTAGAAATTTTATAGGAATCTTTTTCTTTGCTGCAATTTCTGATATGAGTACAGGCCCTTCATTGAATTTTTCACTGAGGTAAGTCAGGGCCTTAAATGCATATTGTGATTTCTTTGAAAGCATAGATGCTAAAGTAATTCAAGTTTATAATGAATAGCTGAATTTTTTCTAAGCATAGCAGATACGCCGCAATATTTTTCCAGCGAAAGATCAATAGCTTTCTTCACCTTCTCTTCATTTTCCTTAGCCGTTTTAATCTTATAAGTAATATTAATATCCTTATACACTTTGGGGTGTTCATCCGTCTGGTCTGCTTCCACATCAATTTCAAAATCAGAAAATTGAATCCTCATTTTTTCCAAAATATCCACTATATCAATTCCTGAGCAACCAGCCAGACCTGATAATAGTAAAGATTTAGGTCCGAAACCATTTTGCCTGCCGCCGTCAATACTAATTACATTATGATCAAGATGGCTGGTAAACTCATGTGCCTTTTTCCATTTAGTTGTTGTCTTAGTCATTTTACGCATTTAATTCAAAGCATGTTTTTTGTTCTGCGAAATATTTTCCAGCGTCCATTCAATTTTCTTTACAAAATTATTCTTTCTTTCCGGACAAATGGCTTTGTCACAAATTTGGCAAGATAAAGGAAGGCATCCATCAGAATGAACGAATAATTCCAGTGATTCACCAAATTCCAGTCTGATTAAGGCTGCCAGCACATCAATCTCCCGGTGTGCTTCATGTATATTTAAATACCAGGGTACTGTCAAATGACAATCCAGGTGTAAAACACTTCCATATTTTATCACCCGCAGATTATGAAGATCTACCCAATTTTCACGCCGGTTATTATTTAATACTTCCACCATTTTGCCCAGTAGTTTTGTATCTGCCTCATCCATTATTCCTGCAATAGAACTTCTCACAATACTATACCCCGTATAAATAATATAAAGGCCAAAGACCAGTGCCACCACACTATCTATCCATTGATGGCCGGTTGAATACAGTAGCACGAGACCAATAATAATTCCGATTGTTGACCATGTATCGGTTTGCAGATGCTTACCACTTGCCATCAAGGCTGCAGAATTATTTTTTTTTCCTGTTTTCAAACAATACCAGCCAACAGCAAAATTAATCAGTGCTGTTATTGCCACTAAAAGTATTCCATAGTCAATCTTATGCAGTTCTACAGGATTTAACAGGTGCCGGATTGCTTTATAAATAATAATAGCTCCTGCTGCTCCTATCATAGTTCCCTCAATTGCGGCTGAAAGAAATTCGGCCTTACCGTGACCATAAGGATGATCCATATCACGGGGTTTACCAGCTATATACAAGCTATATAAACCTATAAAACCCGCAGCTACATTAACGATGCTTTCCAATGCATCGGTAAGAATTGATACCGAGTTAGTAGAATAATAAGCCACAAATTTAACAGCCAGCAACAGTACAGAAACTGCTGCTACCCATTTTTGGACACTAATGTTTTGCTGTGCGGTTTTCAAATTGCAAAAGACTTATTCGCCCAATTTTTCTTTATTATACTTCAGCCATTCGCTGCGGGCATAGGTTAGAAATTCGGGCGGTGCGGCAGCAAATTCCTTTTCATTTTCGTAACGACCAAATGTTCTTAGCATTTCATCACCTTCATCCTTTAGCCTGGGTGAGCTTTCCAGGTTCACATCATTTTCTGTTACTGCATATTTTAAATCAGGACTGTAAGGAATCCACATACTTCCACGAAGTGCATATTTTACACCATTCTCGTACATAAGCAATTTCATTGTTGCCGGTGACACATCGCCACGGCAGGCGACTGAATATTGCACTTTGATTTCTGCAATGCCATCTTTATCCAGATCCGTAACAGTGGCTGAGCCGGGAATAAAATCACAGGTAATATCAACCGGGCATAATTTTTCAGCATCATTCATCATCCATACTTGTGTGTAGTCGCCGTCTTTTTTTGCATAATGAAAAGCATGTATTTCTGCTGACTGCCCTTCCTCACCATCTTTACTCTTCTCATCGTGTGGTGCTACTGCGGCTGTGATAAGAAGATTCTCACCCAGGTTATCAGACCATTTCCATACTTCCTGCACGGTACCTTTTACTTTTATGGATGCAGGAATGTCAGCAGCGGTAATTTTTACTGGTGTAATTGCAACAGGTGTTGTACTATTTGGCGGATTATCCATCCTTGCCGTATCGTCCATTGCTTTATTAGTATCTTTTTTGGATGACGAGTTGCAGCCATATAAGGAGGTTGCAATTAAGATTGTAAGAAGTATTCTCATGGCAATTGTTTTTTGGTTTCCGAATATACTGAAATAAAATTCTCCTTTACCGATATTAAAACCAGGCAATACAGCCAGTATTTAAACAATTCGCAAGTTCTATTTTCTACTTGCTGAATGAAAGAAACGACCAATAACTCTGGCTATCCGGGCATATACTTCTTTATTAAAAAGCTGTGAATCCCTCATGGCCTTATAAATAAGAAAAAGAGCAACCGGTAACAGAATAAAGGTGGCCAACCACATACCGCCAAAAGGGCTAAGTGTACTTTCCTTGGCCATTTTTTCGCCAGCTGTACTGGAA
>JAJAZO010000338.1 GCA_026785745.1 Chitinophagaceae bacterium
ACTTATGGTGTCGGAATGTATATCGGTTTCTATGTTGCGGGTCTGTATGTTGACAAAAATAGCCTAACAACAGGTGGTCATAACTGGAAAAATATCTGGATATTCCCCTGCCTTTTTGCAGCAGGTGTATCACTAATGTTTCTTGTATTATTTAAAAACGATAAGAAAAAATTAGCCGCAGTCTGATATGAAAAGAAGAGCCGCTTTAAAAACATTAGCAAGCAGTGCCGCTGGTTTGGCTATGGCAGGCAGCCTGTCGGCAAATCCATTTGAAGAAGAAGCTCTTTCATTAAAAGGAAATATTAATCATTCAGTTTGCCAATGGACATATGGCTATATGCCATTAGATGAATTATGTGTAACGGTTAAAAAGTTAGGATTAAAAGCTATTGACCTGATAGCACCAAAAGACTGGCCTGTGTTGCAAAAGCATGGGCTTTACTGCTCCATGTGCTATACGGCAGCAGCCAATCAAAGTCTAACCGAAGGATGGAATAACCCTGCTTTTCAACCCGGGCTTATCAGAGATTTTACAGAAGCTATTCCACTGGTAGCAAAAGCCGGTTATAAAAACCTGATTTGCTTTAGCGGCAACCGCAAAGGCATGGATGATGAAACAGGAATGAAGAATTGTGTGGACGGTTTAAAAAAAATAATACCCCTGGCAGAACAAAATGGTGTGATTATCCAAATGGAATTATTCAACAGCAAAGTTGACCACAAAGATTATATGTGTGATAAAAGTGCCTGGGGAATTGAACTGTGCAAAAGGATAGGTTCAGAAAATTTTAAACTGCTCTATGATATTTATCACATGCAGATAAATGAAGGTGATGTAATAAGAACAATAAAAGACCATCATCAATATTTCGGGCATTATCATACCGCCGGTGTGCCGGGCAGGCATGAGATTGATGATACGCAGGAATTATTTTATCCTGCCATCATGCGGGCCATTGCTGCAACAGGTTTCAAAGGGCATGTGGCACAGGAGTTCATCCCTACCGGAAAAGAAATGACTGATAAGGTAGCTGCATTAAAAAAGCAATAAAAATCTGTGATATTTAAAATTTATTAATCTGAATATATGGCTGATAATACTTACGACGCAATTGTAATAGGCTCCGGCATCAGTGGTGGCTGGGCTGCAAAAGAGTTAACAGAAAAAGGGCTTAAAGTGCTGATGCTGGAACGGGGTCGCAACATAGAGCATATAAAAGACTATGTGAATGCCAATAAAGAAGTTTGGGAGTTTCCGCACCGCGACAGTGCAACGCAGCAGATGAAAAAAGATTTTCCCGTTCTTAAAAGGGATTACCCTTTGAATGAATCCACTTACGGCATGTGGGCCAATGAAAAAGAATCACCTTATACGGAAGTAAAAAGGTTTGACTGGTTCCGTGGCTATCATGTTGGTGGCCGTTCTTTGCTGTGGGGCCGTCAGAGTTATCGCTGGAACAAATGGGATTTTGAAGCCAATGGTAAAGAAGGAGTAGCTGTTGACTGGCCTATCCGTTATGATGATGTGGCTTCGTGGTATAGCTATGCTGAAAAATTTGCCGGCATACAAGGCAGCAAAGAAGGTTTAGATGTATTGCCCGATGGTGATTTTATGCCGGCTATGGAACTAAACTGTGCAGAGAAAGAAGTGAAGAAAAGAATGGAAGCCTTTTACAAAGGAACCAGGCATTTGATAATTGGTCGTAGTGCCAATATAACAGAACCATTGCAGGCAAGAACCAATTGCCAGTACCGCAACCGGTGCTGGAGAGGTTGTCCTTTTGGTGCTTATTTTAGTACCCAATCTTCTACTTTACCGGCAGCTATGAGGACGGGCAATCTTACGCTTCGTCCTTTTTCTATTGTTACAAAAATTTTATATAACAAAGACACCAAAAAAGCAACCGGTGTAGAAATAGTGGATGCAGAAACAAACAAGACCTATGAATTCAAATCAAAAATAGTTTTTGTATGCGCCTCTGCATTAAACTCAACCTGGGTGTTGATGAACTCTGCTACCGATGTATGGCAAGGCGGATTGGGAAGCAGTAGCGGTGAGTTGGGACATAATGTAATGGATCACCATTTCAGAACCGGTGCCGGTGGAACTGTAGAAGGCTTTAGCGATAAATATGAATATGGCCGCAGGCCAACAGGTATTTACATACCACGTTTCAGAAATGTTTACAACGATAAAAGAGATTATCTCCGTGGCTTTGGCTACCAGGGAGGTGCAGGCCGTGGCCGTGGTGTGGAAATAGCGGAGTTCACTTTAGGTGCTGATTTAAAAGAAGCCATGAGTATTCCCAAAGATGAGTGGCACTTTGGTATTACCGCCTTCGGTGAAATGCTTCCCGATCATAGCAACAAAATATATTTAGATAAGGATAAAAAAGATAAATGGGGTTTGCCCATTCTTGCATTTGATGTAGAAACAAAAGAGAATGAAAGAAAGATGAGGATTGATATGATGAATGATGCTAAAGAAATGCTGGAAGCAGCAGGATTAAAAGATGTAAAAACAAATGACAACGGCTACACCGTAGGGATGGGGATACATGAGATGGGAACGGCCCGTATGGGAAGAGACCCGAAGACTTCCGTACTGAATGGCAATAACCAGGTATGGGATGCACTAAATGTTTTTGTAACCGATGGTGCTTGCATGACAAGTGCCAGCTGTGTAAACCCGTCATTAACGTATATGGCACTAACAGCAAGGGCAGCTGATTTTGCAGTAAGTGAATTGAAAAAAGGAAATTTATAAAAATTATTTTTAGTTATTTTTAAACAGATAACATGGACAGAAGAGAACTTTTAAAAATGATTGCCGTGCTTACCGGTGGTGTTGTCATCGGTGGTGAAGTTTTTTTAAGTGGTTGTAAAACCGCCGGCAAAGCCGATGCAGGTTTCACCGCCGCCAATATTACTTTGTTAGACGAGATTGGTGAAACCATCATTCCAGCTACTGCCACCCCGGGTGCCAAAGCTGTACAGATCGGCGAGTTTATGAAAACAATTGTTACTGATTGCTACACAGCAAATCAACAGACTACTTTCACCAACGGCATTGCTTCGCTGGAAGAAGCCTTTAAGAAAATGAATAGTAAAAATTTTATGAACTGCACTCCGCAGCAGCGGCATGATTTTTTGGTGAGCCTTGAAAAAGAAGCCAAAGATTTTAACAATAAAAGAGATGAAGAAGAGAAACCTAAAAGGGAAATACATGAACAAACCAATGCAAAGCTGGCCTGGAAAGACCAGACACAATTTGAAGGTACCCCTTCCCATTATTACACCATGATGAAACAACTGACATTGTGGGGTTATTTTACTTCCAAGCCGGGAGCGACTCAGCAGTTAAGAAACGTACCTGTACCGGGAAAGTATGATGGGGCATTCCCTTACAAAAAAGGAGATAAAGCATTTTCATAAAAGCAAATATAACTATGCAACAGAGTAGAAGAAAATTTATACAACTTACAGGTGCTACAGCAGCCGGACTTACGTTGACAAGATTATCAGGTCACTCATTATTTGCTGCCAACGATGAAGCAAGAAAAATTAAAACTTTTGGTCTGCAACTCTATTCCCTCCGTGATGTATTGCCCAATGACCCGAAAGGAGTATTGAAACAAGTAGCTTCATTCGGCTACAAACAAATAGAAAGTTACGAAGGTAACAAAGGGATGTTTTGGGGTTTGGGCCACTCAGATTTCAAAAAATACATGGATGATCTTGGCATGACAATTATCTCTTCCCATTGCGATATTAATAAGGATTTCGAAAAGAAAGCGGCTGAAGCCGCAGCTATCGGAATGAAATACCTGATTTGTCCGTATAAAGGGGCGCAGAAAAATATTGACGATTATAAAAAATTTGCTGACGAGTTTAACCAGAAAGGTGAGATATGCAGGAAAAATGGAATCCGGTTTGCGTATCACAATCATGATTATTCCTTTAAAGTGATGGATGGACAGATGCCCCAGGATGTGATGATGAAAGGTACTAACCCTGATACGGTAGATTTTGAAATGGATATCTATTGGGTGGTAGCAACAGGTCATAACCCTGTTGAATGGTTTGCCAGATACCCTAACCGTTTTACTATCTGCCATGTAAAAGACAGGACGAAAAACCCGGGGACTGATAACAG
>JAJAZO010000339.1 GCA_026785745.1 Chitinophagaceae bacterium
AAAAATCTTCGTAATAAATACGATTTGCATTTTAAAGAAACAACAATGCCGCAAAAACATGGTGCTGCGGAAAAACATGAGGAGAAACCAACAGAGAAAAGCGGCAAGGAATAAAACCTGCCTATTATTATAAAACCAAAACCATTAAACCAGGAAGAGGTTTAATGGTTTTTATTTTTGGAGTCCTCACCCCGGCCCTCTCCACGGGTGGAGAGGGGGCACAGACTCCGATAAGGCGATGCTGAAAATTGTTTTCAGGAGAAGTTTATATTTGAAATTGTGAATAAGAAAGCTCTATATGCGGTGATGCTGGCAATACTGCTGCCATTAACTGCTTATTTTATTGTAAAAAGGAAAAGTGAAACGGCTGTTACCATGCCAAGGCATTACTTACCGGACTCGGTAGTAGCTGTAACAAAAAATGGCAAAAGAACAACTGATACAGCCTGGCACCGGCTGGCCGATTTTTCATTAACCAACCAGGAGGGCAAACTTGTTTCCCTGAATAGCCTGAAAGGTAAAATCATTATCGCTGATTTCTTTTTTACACATTGCCCTACCATTTGCCCGGGTCTTACCCGCAATATGAAACGGCTGGCCGAATCTATTCACAATGGCCAACGGGTGGGAGATAAAACAAACAAACAAGTTCATTTTATTTCATTTAGTATAGACCCTGAAAGAGATTCAGTAGAAAGATTAAAATACTGGGCCGACAAGTTTCAAATAGACCCGGAACAATGGTGGCTGCTTACCGGCGATAAGAAAGTGATTTATGATATGGTGATTGAGGAGATGAAAGTAGGACTGGTAGATGGGAAAGGGATTGATACTAACTTTATACACAGCGACCGCTTTGTACTCATTGACAGTAACCGCCATATACGGGGCTATTACAGCGGCCTTGACTCGGTGGCGTTGGCCAAACTTTCCAACGATCTTGTATTGCTCACGATGGAAAAAGACCCCAAAAGCAAAAGTTTTTTTGATGGTAAACTTGAACTGATGGCTGTTGTTTTCTTATTGGCTATACTGGGGGTGGGGCTACTTTTGTTTTTCATCAGAAAAAAATAGTAAAATATGCTGCAGGCGGTTTGGAAAAAGAATGATAAAAAGGCAAAGACATTAATATTTACTTTCTCTGCGATAGTATTTGCAGCGGTTGTTTTACTAAGCAGGATAAAGCTGAATGTAAACCTTGGGTTTGATGTTCACCTGTTTGCCAAAGCCAATGCCATTATCAATTCTTGTGTAGCCATACTGCTGGTTATTGCTCTGATTGCAGTAAAAAGCAAAAATTATACACTGCACAAAAACCTGATGATGACGGCAATGTTTTTATCGGTTCTCTTTTTAGTGAGTTATATCTGTCACCATTTATTTGCAGGAGAAACAAGGTTTGGTGATGTAAACCATGATGGCATTGTTACGGAACTAGAAAAAGCTGCGGTCGGCACCAGCCGGATAATTTATTATATCATATTGGGTACTCATATTCCATTTGCGGGTATTATTCTTCCTTTTATTTTGTTCTCTGCCTACCGGGCATTAACCGGCGAGTTTGATAAGCATAAAAAATTAGTTCGTATTACCTGGCCTGTCTGGTTTTATGTGGCGGTAACAGGTGTAGTGGTGTACTGGATGATTAGTCCGTACTATATGTAAGTAGTGTTTTTATTCTGTAATTGCCGTTTCTTTAACCGATTCATTATTATTTTCTTCTGCCAATGGCTCTACAAATTCATTCATATAAATCTTAAACAGGATAATAATATAATTAACAAGCAACGGACCAAAAATTAACCCGATAAAGCCGAATAAGCCAAGCCCGATGATTACGCCCAATACAGTAATAACCGGATGTACATTACCCAGTTTTCTCATAATGGTAATACGGGATATATAATCTACATTACCTGTTACTATTACACTGTATAGCAAGAGACCGGTTGCCGTACCGGCATTACCGGTTGTATACATGTAAATAACAAGGGGTACCCACACAATCATAGTACCTACTATAGGGAAAAAAGCAAATATGCCCGTAAGAAACCCCCACAGAACCCATTCATGAACACCAAAAATAAAATATCCCAACGTAGCTGTAAGGCCTTGTATAATGGAGATTAATGGTATGCCAAGTGCATTTGCTTTTACAATCTTTTTAGTTTGCGCAGCCAGCATTGCGGTATTGGTATCTTTGAGAGGAATTATGCGGAAAAGGTACTTTTCGATTTCCTTGCCATGATATAGCATATAATACAAAAAAAACAACATCAGTATCAGGTTGGTAAGCAGGTTAGCGGTGCTGTTCAATAAAGAAGGAATAAAACTACTAACCTTATTCAGCGAATCGGTAAGCGACTTCTCAGAAACAAAAGTAACACCTGCTTTCTGCTGCACTTCTTCTACCGCATGTTTTATACTTTCAATGGTAGCTGAAGGGTTATTTATTACTGCATTCACCTTGGGGCTGATCAGTGTTATGGCGAGGAAAATGGGCAGGCCTAATAACAGCAAATAGTAAAACATATAAAGACCAGCAGCCCATCCCTTTTTCCATTTTTTATGATATACCAATTGAAAATAACCGGCCCGGCTCAACATATATAATGTGATGGCACCTAATATACCGGGCAAAAAGCTTGTCAGCTCTTTAAAAGCCAGGAAAATCAATAGCAGGATTAGCAATAGCAGTAATACCTGTTTGATACGATTGTTATACGTAATATTCATTGACTAATACCGGATAAAGATTGAAAAAATAAAAAAAGCTGAATCGTGGATTCAACTTTCATCAGTATACTAAAATTACAACCAAATAAAATGGTATTATTAATCTTCTTGTTTCTCTGCCTTATTATCTCTTATTTCCGACATTTTGTTTCGGACAAAAGTAGTTACAAATAACTGTACAGCCGAACCGGCTATTTTCCTTAAAAAATTATGGGAGTTTCTGACATATAATTTTCTGCCCAAAAATCCAGCACCAATTCCAACCGCTGTATCAAGGGCCGCCATTCTCAGATCCGGGGAAGTAGTAACATCCCGTAATGCGCCACGCAGCATTTGCGAAGGACTAAAACCATCTAATAGTGCACCGGCAGAACTTTTCAAATCAGCCATTTGGATGGCTTGCAATGCTTCCAGTTCCTCAATTTTCTGTTGTAAGCCATTGCTCTTGTAAACCCGGTTAATCATTATTTCATTATTTTATTAATAAGCAAATGATTCAAAGGACCTTTAATCCAATGCTTTCTGAAAATGTAAATCAATAATCCGGCAAGGATATAAAAACCACCAACTATAAAGAACCCATAGCTTGAATTTCCCAGCTCATGTCCAATCCACAACGCACCACCTATACTTATGATACTTATTGATGCGACTGAGATAAGGGCAATGGCCATCATGGAGATAACAGAAGACATCGTTTCGGCAATCTTTCCCGCGGCTTTCAATTTCCACAATTCAGCTTTCGTTTCAGCCAGGTCTCCTGCCTTGGAAATGATATTTTCTATATGTTCAATCGGGGACTGCATAATTAGTGATTTTTATACCTGCCGGTGTTTTTTAACTGAAGCATCTCTGCTTTACGATAAAGCATTTTTTGCTTCATTCTTCAAACTGTTCATCTTTCCCGTAGCCTTATCTCCAAATTCTTCAGCATCTTCCCTTGCACCTGCATAGGCACCTTTAACGCTGTCAATAAAATCACCAAAAGAATTTTTTACCGAGTCGGTAATATTACCAGCCTTGCCGGCAATCTTCTTTCTTGTTTCGGAACCTTTTTCCGGGGCAAGTAAAATTCCTGCCAGGGCACCGGCAGCTGCACCGGCTAAAAATCCTAATAATACTTTTGAGCTCATAAAATTGAATTTTAATTGTTATTAATTGTTTTTTAAAAGAGATGTACGGATGAAAACCAAATGCTGCTATTCAGTTGTTGTATTTCCTGTTTCTTTTATAGCCGGAGTTTCAATTATCATCAACGACCGGAAAAAGAAAATCAATCCAACTATCAGTGCTATATGTATGGTGCTGGTGCCATTTAGATAAAATAACCCGGCTACCCATAGCCCTAAAAAAATTAAACTCAGTATCTGAAGCATTCGTTTCATAAGCTTGAATATAAAGTACAGAATAATGCTTTGTCTCTTTTAAACACCCGAACCTTTTACGTTTTTTCCAAAAATCACGGAAAGCAGGAAAAGTACAATGAAGACAAAGAATAAAATTTTAGCTATAGAAGCAGCACCAGAAGCAATACCGCCAAAGCCAAAAACAGCAGCGATAATGGCTACTATTAGAAAAATAACTGTCCAGCGTAACATAGTAGTTGAATTTAAAGTTTACAAAATTTGTTTACTGTATTCTCCTCTCCTCTATCAAAACTTTGTGCCAAACATTCCGCATCCTGAATTTTTTATTTCAGAAAATAAAGTGGGGATTTTTTTCAACATATTGAGGATTATCTGCTTTAACCTGGCTGCCAGATAATTGGAATAAAACTTGCAACCGGGTCAGGGATATTTTTTTAAACAAAAAACTTTAATTATGAAACCACACATTGGCATATCTGCTAAAAACCTTACAGCTGTAAATAATATATTAACTGCGGTACTTTCTGACGCAGTGGTGTTATACACCAAAACAAGAAAGTTTCACTGGAATGTATCAGGCAATAGTTTTATGGAATTACATAAACTGTTTGAGGAACATTATAAGAAATTAGAAGAAGCGATTGATGAGATAGCGGAACGAATTAATAAGCTGGGGGCTAAAACACCAGGTACCATGCAGGAATTTTTACAACATTCATCATTAAAGGAAGCTCCGGGTAAGTATCCTGACCAAAAAGAAATGCTAAGCGAATTATTAAAAGATCATGAAGCTGTTGTTACTCAATTGAGAAAAAATATAGACGATTGTGATGAAAAATATGGTGACAAAGGAACGGCAGATTTTCTGACTGACCTCATTCGGGAACATGAAACGATTGCCTGGACAGTAAGAAGGTATCTTCAATAATATAGCATGAACCTTAAATCAGGCTACCCCTTTTCGTTGATAAAAAATGGATTGGTATTTAATTATCCCAAGCTCATAAAAAATATCAAAACGGATGTGGTTATTATGGGTGGTGGCATTTCCGGAGCATTAACAGCACACCACCTTTTAGAAAAAAACATTCCCTGTGTGATAGTTGATGCAAGAAGTATTGGACTGGGTAGCACCTGTGCCAGTACTTCGCTGCTTCAATATGAAATTGATACCCCTTTGCATAAATTATCAACGATGGTTGGGGAAAAAAATGCAGCAAGATCGTATTGGCTTTGTAAGGAAGCCATAGACAAATTAGTGAGACTGGCCAATAAAATTGGGTTTGCCGATATTCAAAAAAAGAAAAGCCTTTATTA
>JAJAZO010000340.1 GCA_026785745.1 Chitinophagaceae bacterium
TGCATAGTCATCGTTTTATTAGTGCCCAAGATACGGAATGGTGTGGTTTAGGGGCTGTAATTAGCCGTTTTTGTACCAACGGTTAAAATCAGATGATGAATATGCTTTTTTTGCAAAAAAGAACCCATCCTGCCGAAACAGAATGGGTCATATCATTGGTAAATTTAATTTATCCTTTCTTCTTTCCCTTAGGTGCAAACATGGCGAGCATCCTTCTTCCTTCCATCTTTGGCATGTTTTCGAGAATACCCACTTCTGCGAGACGTTCTGCAAATTTCAACAATAGTAACTGGCCCCTGTCCTGAAACTGGATAGCCCGGCCCTTGAACTGTACATAAGCTTATACTTTATTGCCGTCTTTTAAAAACTCAACAGCATGTTTGGCTTTGAAGTCAAAGTCATGATCATCTGTATTGGGAGTAAAACTTATTTCCTTTACTTCAGAGACTTTGCTTTTGGCCTTCATCTCTTTTTCTTTCCTTTTTTTATCGTAAAGGAATTTGTTGTAGTCAATAATCTTACAAACCGGTGGATCTACTGTTGGAGAAATTTCCACCAAATCCAGCGCCTGATCTTGTGCCATTTTCAAAGCAACCTGCGTATCAAAGATGCCTGGTTCTACATTATCACCCACCAAACGAACCTGTGACACCCTGATGAAATGATTGATACGATGCTCTGCTTCTTTGCGGGGCACAAATCTGCCCCTGAAACCGCCTTTGCTAAATCCGCCACCGCCGGGCTTGTAGCCTCCGCCGCCTGGTGGTCTGTTGAACCCGCCTCCGGGTTTTTGTGGTACTGCCATAATATGTTGCCCCCATCCCCTGAAGGGGAGCTTTGGATTTTTTATTGAATTAATTCCTCATTCAGGATTTGAGGGGTTCGTTAAAAATACATTTTTATTTTATCATCGTCTCTACTACTATCTTGCGTTGCACCATTCATTGTCCCGTTCACTACTCAACATTCCTTCATCATTCATTATTCCTTGTTCGATATTCGTTATTCTTCTCTTCTTTCTTTTATCTCACTCACTGCGTCTGCCAGAAACTCATCAACTCCTTTCACCCCGAGGTCACCTTTTCCTTGCCTGCGAACTGCTACTTTATTTTCATTCATCTCCCTCTCTCCCACTACCAGCATGTAAGGCACCTTTAATAATTCGGTGTCACGAATCTTCTTGCCAATTTTTTCGTTGCGGTCATCAACCTCACTACGAATATCTGCTTTTTTCAGTTTATCTGAAACCAATTTTGCATAATCCAGAAACTTATCGCTGATGGGCAGCACTTTTACCTGCAACGGAGCCAACCAAAGTGGCAACTTACCGGCATAGTGTTCCAACAGAAAACCAATAAACCGTTCATGTGTACCCAACGGTGCCCGGTGAATTATTAATGGAATTTCAGCTTCATTATTTTGATTGGTGAACGATAGTTTAAAACTACGGGACTGTGCAAAATCAACCTGGTTAGTAGCCAGCGTAAATTCCCTTCCAATTGCACTCCATATCTGCACATCAATCTTAGGGCCGTAGAAAGCACCTTCGCCTTTTACTTCAACAAATGGAACGCCGGTTTCAATTAACACCTTGCGGACAAGGTCTTCGGTTTCTAACCAAAGAGCTGGTTCATTTACATACTTCTGACCCAGTTTTTCCGGATCATGCAAACTCAACCTCATTATATACTTATCTATCCCGAATATTTTAAAATATTTGAGATACATATCATTCACTGCTTTGAATTCCTGGGCAAACTGGTCTTTGGTGCAATAGATATGCGCATCATTCATGTGAAGGCAACGAACCCTCATCAGTCCAAATAATTCACCGCTTTGCTCATAGCGGTAACAAGTTCCATACTCTGCTATTCTGTATGGCATGTCTCTGTAACTTTTTGGCTCTGCATCAAATATCTTATGGTGATGCGGACAGTTCATCGCCTTCAGGTAATATTTTTCTCCATCCATTTCCATTGGCGGGAACATACTATCGGCATAATAAGGCAAGTGACCACTGGTGAGGTACATACTTTCCTTTGCAATATGCGGAGTTACCACTCTTTTATATCCTGCTTCCTGTTCCGTTTCTTTAGCCAGTTTTTCCAACTCTTCAATAATGACGGTGCCATTGGGCATCCATAATATAAGCCCCGGACCTACATCATCACTCATGGTGTAAATGCCTAACTCCTTACCCAACTTGCGGTGGTCTCTTTTCTTAGCCTCCTCCAACATAGCGAGGTGTTCATCCAGTTCTTTTTGTGAAGGGAACGTTACACCATAAACTCTTGTCAGTTGTTTATTTTTTTCATCGCCTTTCCAATAAGCCCCGGCAACAGCCGTAAGTTTTATCGCTTTGATAAAACCTGTGTTGGGTATATGGGGCCCACGACACAAGTCGGTAAAATTTCCCTGGGTATAAAAAGTTATTTCTCCATCAGTAAGGTTACTGAGCAGATCAAGTTTGTATTCATCATTTTTTTGGGAGAAATAGCTGACCGCTTCTGCCTTTGGCATTTCTTTTCTTATGTACTCACTGTTCTTCTTTGCCAGTTCGATCATCCTTTTTTCCAATGCAGCCAGCTCATCTTCCGTCATTATCTAATCTCCCAAATCCATATCATAATAAAATCCCTTGGGGCTTTCTAATGCAGGTCCTACCCAAAATTTTACTCCCGGATACATTGCTTCAACAGCCTCCGCCATCAGGTGTGCTGAAGAATGCCAGAAGGTCATTTGTCCATCCGTATCATTCCAGGTGAGCAGTTTTAATGATGCGTCTTCATTAATCGGTCTTGTTGCATCCCACACATGTCCGTTGATGTTAGCTGCCAGCACTTTCCTGGCAAGTCCTTCCGAAATTGATTTTGCTACATCTAATGCAGAAGTTCCTTTTTCGTACTGCCTTACTGCCCCGTCCGGTAATGTAATATTGATCATAAAATAATTGACTCCTCTTATAATTTAAGGTGGGCAAAATTAACAAACTATTGCCGGAGTTCAATCAATCAAATGAACTTATTCATTAGTTTTGACCCTGTTATGTTGCGGACCATTTACAGACATTTACTGATCTTATTGTTGCTGACCCCGATTTGTCAACTTAGCTTGCAAGCACAAAATCTTACCGGCATCTGGCGGGGCTATTTCATTACCGATATGGGAGAAAAGTACAAATTAGAGTTCCAGGTTAATACTCCTGCCTCCACTTTTTCATCTGGTGTTTCTTATTCTTACCTCGATGTGCGGTTTTATGGAAAAGCGACGATGACAGGCAGCTTCAACAAAACAACTGGAAATCTTAAAATAAGGGAGATAAAAACGGTAGAAATAAAAAATATGGATGGTGGTGGAGCCTGTATAATGAACTATGATTTATTTTATGAAAAATCGGGAAAAGAAGAATTTTTAGAAGGTACTTTTTTGGGTAAAACAGAAGTTAAAGGAAGACCAAACCCTTACGAATGGGGACAATGCGGCGGCGGAAAAGTTTATCTGCGAAAAGTAACTACTTCTGACTTTTACATAGAACCATTTTTGCGGGGGAAAATAAAAACCGATCCGGTAATATATAATAATAAACCCCCGGTAAGAAGGGATACAATAGCAAAAAAGCCAGTAGTACCTCTTGTGAAAAAGCCGGTTGAGGTTATCAAACCCCCGGTAAATAAACCTGTTGTTGTAACTAAACCTCCGGTAAACAAGCCTATAGTAAAAACAAATCTACCAGTAATAAAAACAGATACAGTCAAAGTAAAAACAAATATCCCCCCGGTTGTAAAAACCAATCCTGTTGTAATTATTCCAAAACCGGCTGTACTCAAAAACCGTTCTAATGAATTGATGAAAATATTGACCGTTTCTAACCCGGAAGTAACAGTGAAACTCTATGACAACGGAGAAATTGATGATGACACTATATCCGTGTTTCTTGATAATAAATTAATATTGTCTTCTAAACGTCTTACTGCATCACCCCTTACAATCAAATTCACTATTGATGTAAACGACTCCGACCATGAGCTGACAATGGTAGCAGAAAACCTTGGCCGCATCCCGCCCAATACTTTATTGATGATTGTTGAATCAGGCGAGCAACGTTTTGATGTGCGAATTACGTCCACAGAACAGAAAAATGCAGTCGTAAGGTTTAAAAACCAGAAGCCAAAATAATGGGCATCGCTAAAAACTAATCCCTCCAAGAGTTCTCCA
>JAJAZO010000341.1 GCA_026785745.1 Chitinophagaceae bacterium
GGTGGGGTCCATTCGCCAGGCTGATGAATTATCAATCACGGTAATACCAGCCTCAGCAAACTTTGGTGCCCACTCCAATGAAGTACCACCACCTGCAGAGAAAATAGCCACGGCTGGTTTCGCTGCAATCCCGTCTGCCATACTTACTACCTTATATTTCTTTCCCTTAAACTCTACTTCCTTACCTACTGATCTTTCAGAAGCCACCGGAACTAATTCCGTAACGGGAAAATTTCTTTCTGCTAATACCTGGAGCATTTTGTGCCTACCAATCCGGTAGCACCTACGACTGCAACTTTCATTTACTGTTTGTTTTAAATTTTGAATGAATAAATCAATTTTAGTTACTGTTTGGTACAAACCCGCCTTCGCTACATGCCTTCGCTAAAGCTACAGCAGTTAAAAAAGCTATGGCGGGTAAAAAAAAGGCCTTCCGGTTAGGGAAGGCCTGCTAAACTTTTATGTTGATACATACATAACGCTGCAAACCTCCCTCAGGAACGTTTTGTTGTGCGTTTTGTATGCTTCGTTGTTATCATTACTTCGATGCCTGACTTCATCAAATTTCGGCAGACAAGCAAAAGTAAGCTTGCAACGGGTTCCACCCAAATTATGATTAAATGAATCTCTAAAAACCCTTCAAGAGTTAACCAAAAGAAACTCTTTTGAGTGGAGAACTCTTGGAGGGATTAGTTTTTAGAGATGCCCTTAATTAATTTTATCCGTTTGCTCTTTGTAACAACCGTTTGTTTAACTTGGTAGCAATGAAAAAATTATTTTTAATAATTGTATCTATGCTGCCCTTGTACCTGTTAGCACAAAACAGGTATGATGTGGTGATGGATGAAATAATGGCCGACCCAACACCACAAATTGGGTTACCCAATAATGAATGGATTGAATTAAAAAATACAACTACATCAGCTATTAACTTACAAAACTGGCGGATTGGTGATGCTACCGGGCAAAGTGGCCCAATGCCAGGCTTCACACTCCAACCAGATAGTTTTGTAATTGTTTGTACTGCCAGTGCCGTTGCAGCCATGTCTGCATTTGGTACTACTATTTCTGTTACCAGTTTCCCTTCGCTGGATAATGATGGCGACCAGTTGTTTTTAAGAGCTGCTAATGGGAGAACAATACATGCTGTTAACTATACTTCTGGTTGGTATCAAAACGAAGTAAAGAAAGATGGCGGCTGGACATTAGAAATGATTGATACAAAAAGCCCTTGTGCCGGAAGCAGTAACTGGAAAGCAAGTGTAAATACCACTGGCGGTACAGCCGGAAAGAAAAATTCCATTGATGCTATTAATAATGATGCAACCGCCCCACAATTAAAAAGAGCTTTTACGACTGATAACACAACTATTGTTTTAGTGTATGATGAACCTGTTGATAGTTTATCAGGGGCAACTCTTACCAATTACTCAATTGATGGAGGCTTAACTCTGGTTAGTGCAACAGCTATCGCACCTCTTTTTAACCAAGTGCAGTTAAAAACAAATAACCCAATGGCGGTAAATACAGTTTATACTATTACTGCCAGTAATATAAAAGATTGTAAGAGTAATAATATTGGTTCGGCAAATAAAGCAAAAGTTGGACTACCAGTTGATGCTGCTTCTGGTGAATGGATAATAAACGAAATATTATTCAATCCAAGAAGTAACGCCTTTGACTTTGTAGAGTTTTATAATAACAGCAATAAAATTTTTGATGCTTCTAAATTATATATCGCCAACAGGAACAGCAGCGGAGTTATCAGTTCTATCAAAGTATTGAGTGCAACGCCTTTTTATATTTTTCCCGGAGATTATATTGTAGAAACAGACAATCCTGATAATCTTGCGGTGCAGTACCTTGTAAAAAATCCGGATTACGTATTAGCCGTTTCTTCACCTCCTTCTTTTTCTGATAATGAAGGAACAGTTGTCACTTTAAATTTTCAGGGGAATGTGGTGGACGAAGTAAAATACAAAGACGATTGGCATTTTAAACTGATTGATGATGTTGAAGGTGTTTCCTTAGAAAGAATTGACCCGGCAGGCCCATCACAGAATGAAACTAACTGGCATAGTGCTGCATCCACAGCCGGATATGGAACACCAACTTATAAAAATTCGCAGTATAAATTGCTGAATGCCATAACTGCAAAAATTGAAATAACTCCCAAAATTTTTTCTCCTGATAATGATGGCCGGGATGATATTGCCACCATTCAATACGAAGTAACAGAACCGGGCTATATAGCCAACATTACCATTTTTGATGCCGCCGGAAGACCGGTTCGAAATCTTGTACGCAATGGCACACTTGGGCTGAAGGGGTACTGGAATTGGGATGGTCTGGGTGATAAAGCAAATAAATTACCGGTGGGCACATATATTTTCTTTACTGAAATATTTAATTTACAAGGCAAAAAAGAGAAGTCTAAGAATACAGTGGTGCTGGCGAGGAAACTAAACTAAAAATAAAGCCGCTTCAAATTAGAAGCGGCTTTATTTTATCACATAACTATTTTAGTCAATAGAATTGTAGGTTCTATACCAGTTCAATCTCAAACCCCACCAATTCTCTAAACTGTTGAATCCTTCCTTCAATATCTTCGCTACTTATTTCTTTTAACCTTGTTGGGCCAAATTTTTCTACACAAAAACTGGCCAATGCAGAACCGACAATAATAGCCCGTTTCATATTTTCAAAAGAGATGTCGGCTGTTTTGGCAAGGAAACCGATAAAACCACCGGCAAACGTATCACCGGCACCGGTGGGGTCAAACACTTCTTCTAATGGTAATGCGGGTGCTGAGAAAACGCTGTCACCATGAAACAATAAAGCACCATGTTCTCCTTTTTTTATGATAAGGTATTTTGGCCCCATCGCTATAATTTTCCTGGCTGCTTTTACCAATGAAAATTCACCGCTTAACTGTCTTGCTTCAGCATCATTCACCATCAGCAGGTCCACATGCTTCAATACTTCCTTCAAACCATCCATCGCAATTTCCATCCAGAAATTCATGGTGTCCATTACGATCAGCTTCGGCCTTGTTTTCAATTGCTTTATTACACTTAGTTGCACATCAGGCGAAAGATTGCCCAGCATTAAAAACTCAGCACCCTGGTAGCTATCCGGTATTTTAGGGTTGAAGTCGGCCAGCACATTCAAATCAGTAATCAACGTATCCCTGCTGTTCATGTCTTCATGATAACGGCCACTCCAGAAGAAAGATTTTTTATCAGGAACAATTTCCACGCCTTCTAGTTGGACTCCCCTGCTTTTCAGTTCCTCCATTTCTTCCTTTGGAAAATCATATCCCACAATCGAAATTTGCTGAACAGGTTTTATAAAATTACTGGCTGCATACGCCACATATAAAGCTGAGCCGCCAACTATTTTATCTGTTTTTCCAAAAGGAGTTTCAATAGCATCGAAGGCCATGGTGCCGACTGTAATGAGTGACATAATAATTAAAATTGAAGTTTAACAATAAAGTCGGAAGTAATGAGTCCGGAGTCGGGAGTAAGAGACTCCTGACTAAAGACTATTGACTCCTGACTGTTAAAAGGCGAGCAAACCTACATGAATTTGAGTTTGAAAAAGCAATCCGGGTGTTTTTAATATCTTTGAAAAACAATCATCCGTAACATGATCAAACGCCTCTCGCTGGCAATCGGCTTATCACTTATTTTTTACTGTTCGCAAGCACAGTTTGATACGAGTTTTATTAAAAACAATATCCGGCATTGTGCTGACAGCCTGGCCTATGCTTTTAAAGCAAAAGATTGGAGAATTTTTACCCGGTACACCTATCCTGCCCTGGTGGGTTCGCTTGGTGGCAGTGGCGAATTCAGTACCTATATATCAAACATTTTTAGCCAGATTCCTGATACTGCCTGGAAAAAATACGAAGCAGGGAAAATTTTACAAGTAATAAAAACAGGAGGTGATTACCAGGCGATTATTGAATTGAAAACCATCATTGAATGGCAGGGCAACAGGATTACTTCTACTTCGCATCTCATTGGCGAATCTTGGGATGGTGGTATGTTCTGGACTTTCTTTGATTCGCAGGGAGATGTAAGGGCCGCCAAACTTATCAAGCCGGATCTTAACGAGGAGCTTATTATACCTGCAAGGGAAGAAACTAAAGAGCCACTATCAAAACCAGCAAAAAACAGGTAAGCCGCCATTTTTTAAATTGAGTCTCTACTTTCCTATCCTTTATTATCTTTGGGTATGGCCAAGGCACAACGAAAAAAAGCTTCCAAAAAAGATTTTATCATCCTTCGGGCATCTGCCATGTTCAGAGAAAAAGGTTTTCCTGCCACCTCTATGCGGGACCTTGCCGAAGCAGTAGGCATTGAAGCTGCAAGTCTTTATAATCATATCCAATCCAAATCAGAAATTCTGCAGGAAATTGTTTTTCGTATTGCCAATGATTGTAATGTTCACCTGGAAAGTTTAGACGACAGCAGTATAAGCAGTATCAAAAAAATTGAATCGCTGATTCGTTTTCATGTTCAGATGATGATGAACCGTTTTGACGATTATACCGTGATGATCAATGAATGGATACATCTTACTGAACCATATCATACTAATTTCACAACGCAACGCCGCCATTATGTACAAAAAATAGAAGCCATTATTGCTGAGGGTGTTCAAAATAAAGAGATGAACCCGGTACTGCCGTATGTTGCAACTCTTACCATTCTTTCTTCTGTCCGTGGTCTTGAGTTCTGGCACCGTAGTGGCAAAAAAATTACGCCTGAAACAATGGAAGATAATATGGTCAACCACCTGATCAGCGGTTTAAAAAAGAACTGAGAACATGTCAATTCACTTTCACCCTCTCAAAGTAAAGGAAGTAAAAAAAGAAACTGATGATTGTGTTTCGGTAACTTTTGAAATTCCGGACAACTTACAGAATGATTTTATTTTTAAGCAGGGGCAAAGCCTGTCTATGCGGACGAATATCAATAAAGAAGAAGTCCGCAGAACCTATTCCATTTGCAGCTCTCCTTTAGATAATGAATGGAAAGTTGCCATCAAAAAAGTAGAAGGCGGTTTATTCTCTTCTTTTGCCAACAGGGATTTAAAAAAAGGCGATGTGCTGGAAGTAATGCAGCCAGTTGGTAAATTTTATGTGGAACTAAACCCGGCAAACAGGAAAAATTATCTTGGCTTAGCAGCCGGTAGTGGCATCACCCCTCTTCTCTCTATTATTAAAACTACATTGCGGACAGAACCCGATAGCAGTTTTACATTAGTGTATGGAAACAAAAGCCGCAGCTCTATTATTTTTTTTGAAGAACTGGAAGGGCTAAAGAACAAATACCTGCAACGGTTTAATTTCATCAATATACTAAGCCGGGAAAGAACGGATGCTGCTATTAATTTCGGCAGAATAAATGCTGAGAAGTTGAATGAGTTAGAAAAATTGATTGATTACTCTTCATTCGATGATACTTTTATCTGCGGGCCGGAGGAAATGATTTTCCTGGTAAAGGATTTTTTAGAAGCGAAAAGCATTGACAAAAAGAAGATACATTTTGAATTATTTACTACACCGGGACAAAAGAAGTCGGGAGTCGTTAGTCAGAAGTCGGGAGTAGAAAGCGGACTAAAGAGTAAGATTACTGTTAAATTGGATGGCCGTTCCTTTGATTTTGATTTATCGCTGACCAGTGATACAACAATACTGGATGCCGCTTTGAAACAGGGAGCTGATTTACCGTTTGCCTGCAAAGGTGGAGTGTGCTGCACCTGCAAAGCCCGGTTATTGGAAGGTGAAGTAAGTATGGATGTACATTGGGGATTAGAAGATGAAGAAGTGGAGCAAGGATATATTCTTACTTGTCAGTCACATCCTAAAACGGAAAAAGTGGTGGTGGATTTTGATGTAAAGTGATGTAACTTGCTATTACATACCTTAAAATAAATTACTATGAACCGGATTCTTCTTTTTCTATTTATTGGTCAATCTTTTTTTGCAACTGCACAAACAGAAGCAACTATACGATCTCATTTCACGGAGGTTAACAAACAAATTGCTGAATCAATAGAAAATGGATTTGAAGGGCCATTGTACAACAATCAGTGGATTGCCAATAAAAACGGAAGAAGCTGGCCTGCCGTTGGCAATTACACAGAAACAACTGATTTCTGGTATAATGACCCGCCTTACCATATCAGTGCCGCAGAACGTAATCCGAAAACAGTTTTACTGAAAGTAAATATTACAAGAAAAGCATCCCACCTGATGAGTAATGAAGAATATTTATACAAAGATGGCAAGCTGCTTTTCTATTATTGTAATGAAAGGGAAGAGGGCAACGAATGGGAAACAAGGATGTACTTCAATTCAAAAGGCATTATGTTTAAGAACAGCGTAAAAGCAAATGGCAAAGAGTTAACAGCAAAAGATTTTACCACCGAAGACTATAAGGATTTTAAACCCAATGCGGTCAAAACCATGGCGGCAGGGAAAAAGTACCAGGATCTTTTTGTAAAATCAATGCAGTAATAAATACCGTCTATAGGGTAGTACAATTGATTCCCTGTTGCTTTTTCTTTACCCTGTGAACTTCTTACACTACTACTGACCTATCGCTTATGCAACAGAAACGCATCAAACTGCAACTTCCTTTCCTATTATTTCTTTCCTTCCTGGTGCTGGCTCAAACCCTGCCTGCACAGGTGCCAGTCCTCATACCCATTCAAAAAGAAGATAAATGGGGCTTTGCCGGACCCGGCAAAAAGATCATTATCCCTTGCCAGTATGAGAGAGTCTCTCCCTTTGAGAGTGGGTTGGCAAGAGTTAAAAAAGGCGACAAGTATGGCTTTATAAATACAAAAGGGAAAGAAATTGTGCCCTGCCAATATGAGTCTGTTTCAGGATTTGAAGAAGGTTTTTCCATAGCAGAAAAAAATGACAAGTACGGTTATATCGATTCAACAGGAAATGTTATCACCGCTTTTGAATATGAAGATGCCAGGTCATTTAATGGGGGAATGGCTGCTATCAGTAAAAACGGAAAATGGGGATACATTAATAATACAGGTAAAGGGATCTATACACCTGACTATGATGAGGCAACAGCTTTCTTAAACGGTTTTGCCTGGGTAAGCAAAAATAATAAATGGGCACTGCTCAATACAACCGGGAAAGAAATCACCCCTTTTCTATTCGACGAC
>JAJAZO010000342.1 GCA_026785745.1 Chitinophagaceae bacterium
CAATAAAGGCAACCTGAAGTTTGCCGATGAAGGAAACAACTGGGGTTTTGCAACGCCTTCTTTTTCAAACGGCGCCGCTTATGGCGATTTGGATAATGATGGCGACCTTGATTTGATTGTAAATAATGTAAATGAAAAAGCATTTATTTATCGCAATAATACTCAGGAACAGCAAAAAGACATTAACAATTATATAGCTATCCTGCTAAAGGGAAATGAAAAAAATACAATGGCCGTTGGCAGTCAGGTTAAAGTTTACCAGGGTAACCAGGTGATAAGCCGGGAAGTAATTCCAAGCCGCGGATTTCAGTCATCGGTTGATTATAAGCAAATCATTGGGTTGGGGAATGGAATTGCAGATTCAATGATAATAATGTGGCCGGACAGAACTTTCACTGTATACAACAAGCCACCAATCAATAAACTACTGGAAATTAAACAAGAGAAAGGCAAGCCTGTAAGCGAACCTGTTGTTTCTTCCGCCAATTCTTTACTTATTTCTTCTGCTTCTCCATTCGATAAACATACCGAAGATGATTATATCGATTTTTATAACGAACGGAATGTACCATCATTGTTGTCCCGTGAAGGGCCTAAGGCAACAACAGCAGATGTAAATGGCGATGGATTAACGGATGTTTATATTGGTGGAGCCACAGGCCAGGCAGGGCAATTATACATTCAAACAATAAATGGCTTTCAGAAAAAAACAGATACTGTTTTTACCCACAATAAGGGAATGGAAGATGTAGCTGTTTTATTTTTTGATGCAGATAAAGATGGAGATGCTGATTTGTTTATTGGCGCTGGCGGTAATACACAGGCCAAAGGAAGCCCGATGTTGCGACACCGGCTATACAGGAATGATGGTAAAGGAAATTTTACAGAAGATATTTCTGCCTTTCCTGGCAATGGAATGAATATTTCTGTGGCTATTGCCAATGATTATGATAATGATGGTGATAATGATTTGTTTATTGGTAGCAGAAATGTACCGTTCAGCTATGGTACTCCGGCCAGCAGTTATTTGCTGATGAATGATGGCAGCGGAAAATTTACTGACGTTACCTCTTTGGTAATCCCGGCAATGAATACTATTGGAATGGTGACGGACGCCAGTTGGTCTGATATAAATGGTGATAGGCAAAAGGAGTTGATTGTTGTCGGAGAATGGATGAGCCCTGAAATATTTATTTACAAAAACAATAAATTTGAAATAGTAAAAACCGGATTAAATAACTTGTCTGGCTGGTGGAAATCAATAGCTGTAGCAGACCTGGATGGAGATGGCGATAATGATTTAGTACTGGGGAATTGCGGGGAGAATTTTTACCTGAATCCCTCAGCAGAAAAACCAGTTAAACTCTGGATAAATGATTTTGACCAGAATGGAACAGCCGATAAAATTATTACCCGGACAGTTGATGGAAAAGATGTACCGGTGTTTTTAAAAAGAGAGCTGACAGAACAATTGCCTTCGTTGAAAAAGCAAAACCTGAAGTATGTTGATTATGCCACTAAATCGGTGCAGCAATTATTCAGTAAGGTCGCCATTAATAAAAGTGAAGTACGAATGTTTAATTATGCGTCTTCCTGTATCGCTATAAATGATGGCAAAGGAAATTTTACCGTGCAGGTATTGCCGGCCATGGTGCAGCTGTCCTGTGTAAATGCAATTCTTTGCAGGGATATAAATAATGATGGCAAACCGGATTTATTAATGGGAGGAAATGATTTTAATTTCCTGCCACAATTCTCCAGAATGGATGCAAGCTTTGGTCATGTATTAATTAATAAAGGCAAAGCACAGTTTCACTGGTTGCCTTCCGGAGAATCCGGCCTTTCTGTAAGGGGTCAAATAAAAGATATTAAAGAAATGTCTGTAAAAGGCGAAAGGCAGTTCCTTTTTTTACAGAATGATGATTATCCGGTTTTGTACAAACTTAATAAAAGATAATTGTTGTCTATACGGTTATACATGTCACTAAAAATAAATAATCATATTGCTTTTTTAGGATTGTTGCTGTCAATGCTGACAGTTTCCTGCAAAACTAAAAAGGCAGAAACTCCGCTATTTGAAGCATTGAGTAATGATAAAACAGGGTTGAATTTCAGCAATGATTTAAAGGCAAGACCTGATTTCAATATGCTGAAGTATATGTATTTCTACAACGGCGCCGGTGTAGGGGCAGGTGATTTTAATAATGATGGGTTGGTTGATCTTTTCTTTGCTTCAAATCAATCGCAGAATAAAATTTACCTGAATGAAGGAAATCTTAAGTTCAAAGATGTAACAGCGGAAGCAAAGATCCCTGATGACGGAGGCTGGTCAACCGGTGTATCTGTTGCTGATGTGAATGATGATGGCATGCTGGACATTTATGTATGCCGGGTGGGTCATTATGAAACATTACGCAACAGGAATCAACTACTGATCTGTCAGGGTATTGATAAGAACGGTATCCCTTTTTATAAAGATGAAGCAAAAGAATACGGTGTTGATTTCTCTGGATTCAGCACACAGGCAGCTTTTCTTGATTATGATATGGATGGCGATCTCGATATGTTTTTGCTGAATCATTCACTCCGCTACAATAGTACATTTGCACCACGGAGCAGTTATGAAGGCACCTCTGATTCACTGTCGGGAGATTATCTTTTCCGGAATGACGGGCTGCCTGTTTCCCTCGCATCGGTGGGGCGGAAGGGGGGATTTACAGATGTGTCAAAGGAGGCAGGGATCAGCCAATCCGTTATTGGCTATGGATTGGGTATTGCCGTATCAGATATTAATCTGGATGGCTATCCTGACATTTATATCGGAAACGACTTTCATGAAAATGATTACCTGTATATTAATAATAAAAAAGGAGGCTTTACTGACCAACTTACAGAAAGTACAATGCACACCAGCCAGTTTTCGATGGGGGTGGATGTAGCGGATATTAATAATGATGCCTGGCCGGAGATCATTGCTGCTGATATGCTGCCTTCTGATGCGTATATTTTAAAACGGTCATTAGGGGAAGATGAATACAATACATTTCAAATCAAAATAAGGAATGGATATAATCACCAGTATGCAAGAAATACATTGCAACTGAACAGAAGAAACGGATTATTCAGTGAGACAGGTTTGTATTCAAATATATACGCTACAGACTGGTCCTGGGCCACATTGTGGATGGATTTTGACAACGATGGGTTGAAGGACCTGTTTGTGTCCAATGGAATTCCCAAACGATTAAATGATATTGATTATGTAAACTATGTCTCTAATGATGAAATACAGGCTAAGATAAGAGCTAACCAGATCGGTGAAAAAGATATGGCACTGATTGATAAGTTTCCGCAGATAAAACTGCCCAATCGTTTTTTTAAGAATACAGGCAATGCTTTGTTTGAAGATGTAAATCCAGCAGTGAAGGGCAACCCGGATACTTATTCAAACGGAGCAGTTTATGCCGATTTTGATAATGACGGCGACCTGGATATTGTAGTAAATAATATTGATGAACCGGCTTTATTATACCAGAATAAAACTAATGATGAAAAGAACAAACCTTCGGTGCAGTTAAAACTAAAGGGAGCTGCAGGAAACAAAAATGCTGTCGGAGCCAAAGTGATTATTTTCTCGGATAGCAATATCCTGAACTACGAAAAATATCCTGTTCGTGGATTTCAATCAGGAATGGAAGTGCCCTTGCAAATTGGGCTGGGAACCGTAAAAGCCGATTCTGTTTTTTTAATTTGGCCCGACAATTCTTTTCAGCGGATAACACTGGCTGTAGATTCTCTTCAGCAGCAAGTTAACTACGAGCAAGGGCTTCCAACGTTCGATTATTCTGTACTGACCAATTTTTATGCGAATAGTAGCATTGCGTTACAGGATATTACTCAGCAAACCAACCTGTTGTTTCAGCATAAGGAAAACTCTTTTGTTGAATTTGACCGGGAACCTCTGATGCCCTTCATGGTTTCAAAGGAAGGACCTGCATTAGCAGTAGGTGATGTAAACCATGATGGTCTTGATGATGTGTTCATGGGTTCTTCAAAGTGGGAAAAAAGTGCTGTGTTTATACAGCAATCCTCCGGTGCATTTAAGAAAATGCTGCAGCCGGATTTGGATAATGACAGTACTTATGAAGATGTGGATGCCTGCTGGGTTGATGTGAACAAGGATGGTTTCCCTGACCTGGTAGTGGCAAGCGGAGGTAACGAATACTATCTGGTAAGTGAGTTCTTAATACCCAGGGTTTATCTGAATGACGGGGAGGGAAATCTTAAAAAAAAGACAGATGCATTCAAGGATATTCTTATGACGGCTTCTTCTGTAGCCGCCAATGATTTTAATGATGATGGAAACATAGATCTATTCATTGGGGGAAGAGCTGTGCCATGGGAATACGGTAAACTGCCCACCTCATATTTTTTACAGAATGATGGAACGGGAAAATTTACAGATGTTACGGCGAAATATGCCCCTGATATGGGAAATGCAGGGTTTATAAAGCATGCTTCCTGGATAGATATTGACAAAGACAATGATAAAGACCTGGTAGTTTCATTGGAATGGGATGGCATTTGTGCTTTCATAAATGATAAAGGGAAATTTTCAAAAAAATATCTTACTGACAAAAAAGGTTGGTGGAATTTTGTATTGCCCTGCGATATAGATAATGATGGTGATATGGATTTCATCGCCGGGAACCAGGGACTTAATAGCAGGCTGCAGGCCAATGATAAAGAACCCGTTCGGCTTTATTATAACGATTTTGATGGCAATGGGAAAAAAGAACAAATTGTAACGTATTACCTGCAAGGAAGAGAAATACCGTTTGCTAATAAAGCTGAATTGGAAAAGCAAATACCGGTATTAAAAAAGAAATTTTTGTATGCTGAAGATTTTGCAAAAGCATCGCTGAAAGATATATTTGGTGCGGATAAACTTAAAAAGGCAACTGTATATACAGCAAACTATTTTTCCAATGCAGCATTGATCAATGATGGCAATTTAAATTTTACAGTGAAAGCATTTTCGTGGCAAACCCAGCTTACCACCTATAAAGATGCAGCGATCATCAACGCCAATAACGACAAGCTTCCAGATATCTTACTGGCCGGAAATTTTTATCCTAATAATATACAAATGGGCCGCTATGACGCAGACTATGGTTCCTTGCTTATTAATTTGGGAAATGGCTCATTCAGGCATGAGCAGGTGAAGGGGGTCCATATTAAAGGCGAAGTAAGACATATAAAAAAACTGACGCTTGCCAATAAACAGGAAGCCTTTGTGCTGGTAAGAAATAATGACAGTTTAATGGTGATCAGGCAAAAATAGCATCCGTTAGAAGATTGGGTAATACACTTTCAGTTGTACTATCTGGTCGTCGGTAAAATCATAGCCATCGCTTAAGAATTTCTTAAAAGGAATAGCCATACTCGAAAGGTTATGATCTGTTTTAAAAGATTCTAACGCCTGAAATACCTTGTCCGATTCTCCAAAAGGTCCCTGGTAAGTGGCTTCCAGCAGATTTTTGCCCGCGGGCATCATTTTTTGCTCAAATGGATCAGCCGGAGGGATATTTATTCTGTTCGTGACGCCGATACTCGCAAATAAAGTGATTTTATCATCCCCGGTTTTTTGAGAATAGAAAATCCTTACGCCGTTATAACCGGCCTTGTTTTTCTCTGCATAGGCGATCAGCTGTTCAAAATGTTTCCGGGTGGCATTTCTTTTTTCACTAACCGCTACTGTTTCAGAGATAAAAAGAAACAAGGTATCAGTAACTGTTACCGGTCGTATTTCATAGCCGTATAGCCGCTTTGTATCTTCCATGTACTCTTTAAAATTGGTGAAGCTTTGCAGGGCATTTTTTTCTAAACTCCCCTTATTGAACCACTGTTTGAATAAGGAGGTTTTGTAGGTCATTGTTACCACAGCTTGTTCCTGCCCGGTCGTATCCGGAATAACTGAAAAAAGAAAGTACTTTTTTTGCCTGCCGGAAAAGGTTTTCAGAAGGGTGCTGTACATGGACTGGTTGGTGATCTCAATAGAATCATTGCCGGATCTGATGATGTTGTTACTGTCATTGTATTGAATATCGGGCTGCACCGCTGTATTTGCAAAAGGCATATACCATTTTACAAGATTTGCAGGGTCAGTAAATTGTTCGGATACCTTAAGTGCTGGTAAAAAAATATTGACTTTTTTCCGGACAGTTCGCTGAACAAGAAAAATGTAGAAAAGAAAAGAAGAGACTGTTAGTAACAACAGAGCTGATAGAATATTCCGCATCCTCATTTTATTAATTTCATTTAGTAATATGCAAAATATATAATTGGGAGGAAATGACGGTAAAACTTTAGATGAATCTGCACCTGGCTGGCAATTGAGTCATTTTGCCAACAACAAACGTTTGCAAAGGATTAACTCATCCGGGTTGATTTCTTTAAGATCTTCCTTTTGTATATTTAAATTACTTCAAATGATTGCTTATGCCCCTGACCAAACCCAAGTTGAGCTTCTGGCAAATATGGAATATGAGTTTTGGGTTTTTAGGAATTCAATACTCTTTCGGCTTGCAGCAATCGGCTGTTAATCCAATCTATTCCTTTCTGGGTGCCGACCCGGATAGTCTCCCGATACTAAACCTTGCCGGACCCATGACAGGGTTATTAATACAACCACTCATTGGTGCGATGAGTGATAAAACATGGAGCCCACGATGGGGACGAAGAAAACCATATTTCCTCGTTGGAGCCATTATGTGCAGCATCGCATTATTATTATTTCCATTCAGCAGCAGTTTGTGGATGGCCGCCGGACTTCTATGGGTGTTGGATGCCGGTAACAATACCGCTATGGAACCCTACAGGGCTTTTGTAGCAGATAAACTTCCCAGGTCGCAGTTTGCTACAGGGTTTATGATGCAAAGTTTTTTTACAGGATTAGGAATTACATTAGCCAATATCTGTCTTTATTTTTTTGAAAAGAAAAATTTAATTCCGGGCAAATCTGCTTCCGGTATTCCGTATTGGGTCTATATGGCATTTTTTATTGGTGCCGCCTGTTCTATTACAACTGTGTTATGGTCGGTGATAAAAACTCCGGAAATTCCGCCTACAGAAGAAGAGTTGCAAAAATTGAAATCAGCGAAACATGGATTTTTTGAACCTTTCAAAGAGATTGCTTCAGCCATATCCAATATGCCAAAAGTAATGTGGCAATTAGGAGCTGTGTATTTATTTCAATGGTATGGTATGTTTTGTTACTGGCAGTATGTATCGCACAGTGTTGCCAAATCAGTTTGGCAAACAACTTCACAGGCGAATCCAACGCTATATGGAGAAGCAGCAGGATGGGCCAGTCTGTTAAATGCAACTTACAATATTGTTACATTCATGACAGCATTTGGACTGGCCTGGTATGCCAAAAAAGTAGGTGCCAAATGGGTGCATGCAGGAGCTGTTGTTTTAGCGGGTATAGGGTTAATGATATTTCCGCAATTACAAAATAAATACTGGATGTTTTTACCAATGATCGGGCTTGGTATTGGCTGGGCCAGCATGATGGGCATTCCTTATTTATTGGTAGTAGATAAAATACCTAAAGAAAGATATGGTGTTTATATGGGTATTATTAATATGATGATTGTATTGCCCATGCTGATACAGACATTGACCTTTGGGTTTATTTATAAAAATTTTCTGGGACATGAACCTGGTAATGCGGTGACTTTTGCGGGAGCTTTCCTGGTAATCGCAGCGCTGCTAACCCTATTAATAAAAGCCGGTAAGCCATCTGGTAATATTGATTTACCTGTAGGCGGTGGCCATTAGAAG
>JAJAZO010000343.1 GCA_026785745.1 Chitinophagaceae bacterium
AATCCTTACAGCACCATCGGGCAGACGGCTTGATTTTAACCGTAGTAAATGATCATCAGTTATTTCCCAGTCTTTAATACCATCAGTGGTATTACTGCTTACCGATAAAGCTGTTTTTACATTCTCACCATTGTCTGAGGTAGTATAATTCACTGCTGTTTTTTTCATTTTATTAGTGGCAGGCCATAAATAAGTTCGGGAAAGAGTAATAGGAGATAAGTTAGGCGGTTCATTATCAGTAACAGTAACTGTAAAAGAACAATTCTCCCCGGTGGAAGCAGTTGCAATAACACTATGTGAACCAAGACGGAAGAAAGAGCCGTTTGGCCTTGAATAAGTGACAGTACCACAATCGCCAATACCAACAGTACTTACCGGTGGATAACTAACGAGGGCACCTTCCTGACCCTTCTCAGCACCAACTACAATATTAGAAGGACAGGTAAGCTTGCAGGACTGTGCCGTAACTATTTCATTACTTAAAAAAAGAATGCTTGTGAGTAAGATGACTGCTAAAAATTTCATATCAGTATTATTTTATGCATTAGAATTGAAAAAGCTGTGTGAAGGGCAGGACTATTTAACATAAGCAAACAGGATACCAGAATATCCAGACGGAAATTAATAAGTAAGTTGAATAATAAAGGGGAAATTTATACCCATTTTACAAAGCCAATGACGACAGAAGCATTACTTCAAATCCCTCATATTATTAACCCGGTAGCAGATGGCCCAGATTATGACCGTAAGAACGATGGACAGGATAACATGCAGCCTGATTGCATCAAGTGATTTTTGATAACTCTCGGGGTCAAGAAGCCTGAAAAAGCCGGGTGGTGGAATTAGTTTATCAGATATTTCAAGCGGCATATAATCTCCAATGCTACTATTTTTCCATTTGAATAAGCCCACTATCAGGTTCTCCAGAATCATAAAATAAAAAAGAAATATACCAAGGGCAAGAAATGCTTTTCTTACCAAAAAACCAATCAGGAAGGCGATAGATAACTGGGCAAAAGTTTGCAAACCAAATAATCCGATAAAATAAACTTTGCTCCAGATATCCCTGATCAACCGTTCCTGGTTAGCAAATCCGGTAACCAGGCAAACCATCGTGTATAGAAGAGTAACAATTATTGATATTATCAGTACATCCATCAGCTTGCTGGTCACAAATTGCTTGCGGCGCCCACCATCACTAATATTTTGCCGATGTGTTTTGAAAGTATATTCATTGCTAATAAACATGATTATTACTACCGCCGGAATAAATACAAACCAGGAGGAGAAATAAGCAACAGTTGGCCACACTTCAGGAAAACTAAATGGATTACCCAATTCCAGCTTTGCATACTGGCTTGCCTGGGATGGTTTACCTATAATGTTCTGGTAGCCGAGGTAAAAAATATAATTGATGCCCGGGTAAGAAAGTGCAGTAATGCCTAATATCCACCAAAAGGCATTGTACTTTCTCATCTTTAGCCATTCTGTACGTATCAGCTTAGTCATATATGCAGTAGTTAGAATAATTAATTGTTCGTGAGTTCGAAGAACCTTGCTTCCAGTCGTTTCTTTCTTAATACTAATTGTGTCAGCACTACTCCATTGTTAAAGCAATACTGGTTTATTTCTTCCATCTTCGCCGTTCCTTTCGGAAAAATGATTTGCACCGTATTTGTCTTTTCATCAAAAAAAACTTCTTTCCCAAAGTGCTGTAATAGGGATGATAAAGCATTTATGTCAGCAGCACTTAGTTCTACAATATCTTCATCCATCATTATCTCAGCCACATCACCGGTGGTGATGAGGTTACCGGTTTTTAATATTGCCGCATGGGTACATACTTTTTCCACTTCATCCAGCAGGTGGCTTGCCATGATGATGGTGTGGCCCTGTTCTTTCAGTTCAACAATCAATTTTCTGATTTCAGCTATCCCAACGGGGTCAAGGCCATTGGTTGGCTCATCCAGCACCAATACTTTTGGATTGCCCAATAAAGCAGCACCAATAGCCAGTCGCTGTTTCATACCCAGGCTGAATGATTTAAAGGAAGACCAGCGGCGATCATAAAGATTTACTTTCTTCAATACTTCATCTATATCTGCTTTAGTTCCTCTTCCGCTAATGGCTTGTGTTATTTTTAAATTATCTGTCCCGGACAAGTAGCTGTAAAAATTAGGTGTTTCCAAAAGGCAGCCAATTTTTTTCCGTTGCTCTGGTGAGCCACCTGGTTGGCCAAACCATAGAAATTCACCTTTATTCGCTTTTAGCACATCCATTACAATACCGAGCAAAGTGGTTTTACCACTGCCATTCGGCCCGAGAATTCCAAATACACTTCCCTGTGGCACATCGAAAGTCACACCGTTCAATGCCCGTACAGCACCATAGGTTTTTGCCAGATTTTTGATAGAAAGAACAACACTCATGGTATATAATTATGCGATGAAGTTAGCGGTTTCTTTTTGTTGCCTAAAAGAAGCAGGATGAGTTAACTATTTTTAATGATGAACTACTTCTGGCTTCCGGTGTTATTTATGAATTACCTTTATAATTACTACAATGGCAACAATTCTTATTACAGGCGGAACCGGTTTGGTAGGCAAAGCACTTGGACAGGCTTTGCTGGAAAAAGGTTACCGTGTAATCATACTGTCAAGGCAGGTTGATAAGAAATCAGAAACTCCTGGCCTTTCTTATGCCACCTGGAATGTAGCAGCACAGACAATTGATAAAGAAGCTATCGCAAAAGCCGATTACATCATTCATCTTGCCGGGGCAGGAGTGGCGGATAAGCGATGGACGAAAAAGAGAAAGCAGGAGATTGTTGACAGCCGTGTGAACAGCAGTAAACTGATTGTAGATAGTTTTAAAACTATTCCTAATAAAGTAAAGGCAGTAGTGAGTGCATCGGCGATTGGTTGGTACGGTCCAGACCCGGCTATACCTAACCCAAAACCGTTTACAGAAGAAGCCGCTGCCAACGATGATTTTTTAGGAACTACTTGTAAACTATGGGAAGAAAGTATTGAACCAGTTACACAATTAGGAATAAGGCTGGTGAAGTTGCGAACAGGAATCGTATTGAGTAATGAAGGTGGAGCATTAAAAGAATTTCTTAAACCATTGAAGTTTGGCGTGGCAGCTATTTTAGCAAGTGGAAAGCAAATCATAAGCTGGATACATATAGATGACCTGGTAAATATGTATGTAGCAGCCATAGAAAACGAAAATATAAACGGGGTTTATAATGCAGTAGCTCCCAAACCGGTTTCCAATAAAGAACTGACACTCGAATTAGCCAAATCAAGAAAGAAATTTTTTATTCCAATTCATGTTCCCTCCTTTATATTGAAAATAATGTTGGGTGAAATGAGTACTGAAGTGCTGAAAAGTGCAACGGTAAGC
>JAJAZO010000344.1 GCA_026785745.1 Chitinophagaceae bacterium
AGAATGGTACGATTTTTATATTTTCGGGATGCTTTCCACCACCATTTCCACCCAGTTTTTTCCAAAAACGAATCCTACAGCTGCCTTGCTCAGTACATTTGCCATTTTTGCGGCGGGTTTTATCGTCCGCCCATTAGGGGCATTAATCTTTGGCCGTTTGGGTGATTTGATTGGAAGAAAATATACTTTCCTGCTTACACTGATACTGATGGGTGGCTCTACTTTTCTTATCGGTTGTGTGCCCAACTATGAAAGTATTGGTGTTGCTGCTCCAATAATAGTTTTATTGCTAAGATTATTACAGGGGCTTGCCCTTGGAGGTGAATATGGTGGCGCCGCCACTTATGTTGCCGAATATTCCCCCGTCGGCAAAAGAGGTTATTACACCAGTTGGATACAAACAACAGCAACACTTGGTCTTTTTTTAGCATTGGGTGTTATTCTGCTGGTAAAATCAAATATGCCTGATGCTTCTTTTACAGCAGAATGGGGCGGCTGGCGGTATCCATTCTGGATTTCTATTTTGTTGGTGGGAGTTTCCATTTACATACGACTGAAGATGAAAGAATCTCCGATGTTCTCTAAACTGAAAGCAGAAGGAAAAACATCTGCCCACCCATTGAAAGAAAGTTTCCGTCGAAAAGCAAATTTTAAAATGGTATTGCTGGCCTTGTTTGGTGCGGTGATGGGGCAGGGAGTTGTTTGGTACACCGGGCAGTTCTATGCACAGAATTTCTTAGAAACAAAATGCTTTATTGAATTTGAACAAAGCAGGACGATTATGCTATGGGCAATTGCTTTGGCTACACCTTTCTTTATTCTCTGGGGTTGGCTAAGCGATAAGATTGGGAGGAAATGGATAATGATGGTGGGGATGGCTTTAGCAATATTTACTTATAGGCCGATATTTAATACTTTTTTGAAGGATAGTAATCCTGAAAATTGGATACCTGAAAATAGTAAGCAAGAAGAATTTGCTTTTTATGAAAAACCATTAAACCCTGAAATAAAGAATATTGATAGTAACACCCGTATTACTACCGCAAAACATTCGTTTCCTAAAGGAGGATCAACAATAGCAGCAATAACTTACAAGAAAAATATAGATGAAATTTCGGCAGAACAAATTGACTCAGTAGTATTTTCTAATAAGCACCTTCCTTCAAATCTCTACTGGAAATTCATTGGACTTCTTTTCTTATTAATTCTATATGTAACGATGGTCTATGGCCCTATTGCCGCCTTCTTAGTAGAATTGTTCCCGACAAAAATCCGTTACACTTCTATGAGCCTTCCGTACCATATTGGTAATGGTGTATTTGGAGGATTAGTTCCTTTTATCGGCTTGCTTTTAACAACTACTTATCCTGCAGACCCATTGGTAGGGCTTTGGTATCCGATTGGTGTAGCGGCATTGTGTTTAATAATCGGAGTATTATACCTGACAAATAAAATTGATAGAAATATAAAAGATTAGACCTCCTCCACAAGAGGAGGCCACCGGAGCACAGCCCTGACTTATTCATCAACTCGTATAAAACTCAAAATCTATGAATGCCTTTAAAAGATATTTCGGATTACTGCTCTTAATAATTGGCCCTCTTTTTATTTATGAATTAGTGGCGGGTGCTATTGCCAATATTGATACAGCCGGTAAGAAAGATATTAATAACCCTGTTATCTGGATTATCATTATTACCATCTTTACACCCATTGCTATCGGGCTGGTTATATTTGGCTGGTATGCTTTCCGGGGAGAGTATGACAGGCTACCGCAAAAGTCTAAAGAACTATAAATCAACCTGTAAAAAATTTGACAATCTACAAACAATTCAGGCATTGTTTTGTAATACTGACATATATCTTTGCACTTCAAACATGAAAAAAATAGCAACCATATTTTTGTTTTTGTTCACACTGGTACAGGCAGGCCCGGCTATTTATTCATTATTTTCTGATACCACTACCGTATTTATCGTAGATGAAGAAAAAGGGGCAGAACAAGCAGATACCTTAGAAAAGAAAGATAAGAAAGAATACCCCTCCCTTTCATGTCAAGAGGAAGAATTTTCTTATAAAATAAGTACTGCTTTTCATGTTGCTGAAAAAATTCACCCATCCCCCAGTCTCGATAAGCCGACTCCCCCGCCCAATTTTTGTTAATTAAATTTCCCTGTTTTGATTTCAGGTACGCTTCAGCATGTCTGTATTTTTCTTTAACTTATTAACAAATATTTTATTTCATGCCAACACCCGCAAGCCCGGTTTCAAGGATATTAAACCTTGTAAAACTGGAGCGTAAAGAAATTACTGCTGTTTATTTCTATGCGATATTAAATGGCCTTATACAACTATCCTTGCCCATAGGTGTACAGGCCATCATCGGTTTTGTAATCGGTGCTTCCATGAGGGCTTCGCTGATTGTACTGATAATATTGATAGTAACCGGGGTATTTGCTGCCGGTATTATGCAGGTAAACCAGATGAAGATTATTGAAAAAATTCAACAGAAAATATTTGTCCGTTATTCATTTGCATTTGCAAAGCATATTCCGCGGTTAGATTTAAAGAAAATAGATACTATTTATTTGCCGGAGCTGATCAATCGGTTTTTTGACATCCCGGTATTGCAAAAAAGTTTATCCAAAGTTTTATTAGATATACCCACTGCAAGTATCCAGATTATATTCGGATTGATGTTGCTATCGTTTTATCATCCCGCATTTATACTTTTTAGCTTTGTGCTAATCACCCTGTTGTGGCTTATACTACGCTTTACTGGTAACCGGGGTCTGCAAACCAGCATTGATGAAAGTACTTACAAATATACAACGGCAGAATGGCTGGAAGAAGCGGCAAGGGTTATCAAATCCATTAAACTGGCAAAAAATAATGACCTGCACCTGCAAAAAACAGATGAACAGGTTACCAACTACCTGGATGCCCGTAACAGCCATTTTAGAATACTGCTGTTCCAGTACAATGTATTGGTGCTCTTTAAAACAATTATCACTGCTGCTATGCTCATTGTAGGTACATTATTATTAGTAAATCAGCAATTGAATATCGGCCAGTTTATTGCAGCAGAAATTATCATACTCCTTGTGCTGAATTCAGTGGAAAAACTGATTATGACACTGGGTAGTGTATATGATGTGCTGACAGCTGTTGAAAAATTATCCAATCTAACCGATAAGCCTGTTGAAGAGAATGGCACTGTTCATTTATCAGCTATCAGCAAGGGACTAAAAGTAGAAATGAAAAACCTGAGTTTCAGTTATAATGACGAAAACGAAATACTGAATAATATTTCATTGCAAATAAACCCCGGAGAAAAAGTATGTATAACTGGAAAAGACAGTTCTGGCAAGTCCACTTTACTGCGTTTAATGGCATGTGCTTATACAGATTTTAAAGGTGCCTTTTTGCTGGATGATGTACCGGTGGGCAATTATGATTTAGACACTGTCCGGTCACAGTTGGGTGTGCTGATGAGTCAACAAGACATTTTTCATGGCACTTTAAAGGAAAACATTGCATTGGGAAATGAGCAAATCTCTATGGAAACAATAATTAATATTGCCGGAAAAGTTGGACTGAATGATTTTATTGCCAAACTCAAAATAGGGTATGATACCATTCTTGACCCAACCGGCAACCGATTACCCCGGAATGTTATTCATAAAATTTTATTAGTAAGAGCTCTGGCGGGTAAACCCCGCCTCTTATTACTGGAAGAACCCTGGATGAATTTTCAGGATATTCACCGCCGCCAAATCATTCAATTACTCGGCGAGATTGAAAATACAACACTAATCGTTGTAAGTAATGATGAGGAATTTATCAGGCAATGTGATAAAGTAATTCGCATTGAAGAGGGCAATGTTATTATGTAACCAACAAAACAGTAAAAATGTACAGCATAAATTCATACATACATATTTACAAGCACAACAAAAACAGCCGGGTAAAAATTTGGTTCTTTATCTGCATGCTGGTATTTGTGATTTTTTTATTTCTGCCCTGGACGCAAAATGTAAGAGCCACAGGCACTGTAACAACACTATTTCAGGACCAACGACCCCAGCAGGTAAATACCATTATTGGCGGCCGGGTAATGAAATGGCATATCAAAGAAGGCGATTATGTAAAAGCAGGTGATACATTGGTGCAACTGACGGAAGTAAAAACAGATTACCTCGATCCTAATCTTTTGCAACGAACGCAGGAACAACTGGCAGGAAAACAATTATCGGTAGAATACTACAAAAGTAAAGTTGGTGTAACCGACCAACAGATTGGAGCAATTAATAGCGGCCTGCAGTTGAAACTGAACCAGCAATTAAATAAGCTAAATCAGCTACAATTAAAAGTGCAGGCTGATAGTGCAGAAGCAGTAGCGGCAAACAATGATTTTATCATTGGTACCAAACAATTTAATCGGCAAAAAGCCATGTATGATAGTGGACTGGTTTCATTAACCCAATTAGAATCCCGTAACCAGCAATTTCAGAATGCAGTAGCAAAAAAGATAGGTGCGGAAAATAAACTGGCCAATAGTAAACAGGACTTAACCATTACCCGGATTGAAATGAGTGCCTTACAACAAGAAAACCTGGAAAAAGTATCCAAAGCACAGGGAGAACAATTTCAATCGCTTACCCAAATAGCCAGTGGGCAGGCAGATGTAGCCAAACTGGAAAACCAGTATGCCAGTTATACTATCCGTAATGGTATGTATTATGTATTGGCTTCGCAAAGCGGACAGATTGTAAAAGCACAAAAAGCCGGTATTGGAGAATTTGTAAAGGACGGCGATATGATTGCAGAAATTGTTCCTGATAAAATTCAATATGCAGTAGAGATGTTTGTTCAGCCATTTGATCTGCCTTTACTAGCAACGGGACAAAAAGTACGGTTCCTCTTTGATGGTTTTCCGGCTATTGTTTTCAGTGGGTGGCCCAAAGCATCATCCGGCACATTTGGTGGTGAGATAGTAGCAGTTGAAAGCAATGTTAGTGTAAATGGAAAATTCAGGGTGTTGGTAAAAGAAGATGCAACTGACAAACCATGGCCCAAAGAACTAAAAATGGGAACCGGTGCACAAGGAATCACTTTATTAAAAGATGTAGCGGTATGGTATGAACTGTGGCGGAACATCAATGGATTTCCACCAGACTATTACATGCCGGGAAAAAATGTAAAAGATTACGGAAGTAAATAATTAAGCAATACCAGGATGGTTGTAATTAAACAACTAACATAAATAAAAACAAAACATCAGAAAATGAAAAAAAAAATCAGAATGATGGTACTGGCAACCGGGATGGTTGCAGGTACATTAACATGGCAAAGTTGTAATACCAACAAGGACAAAGAAACCACATCAGCAGGTACAAAAACAGATAATGCTGCAAAAAATGAAACAACCACAAATCCAAAAGTAGAACAAACTATTAAAGACCTTGGCCTGGTGTATGTAGAAGAAGGTGCACAAAACATTGTTACGTACGATGAAGTAAATGCAGCACAACAAGCATGGTGTGATGCTTTGGTAAAAATCGGGCAACTGCATAAAGATGGTGGCGACTATAAAGCATTTGCCGAAAAAGTACTCAGCGATGCCTATAATTATGATTACGGAAAAGTATTCTTTAAGCCTACTCTGGCCTATGGCGAACAAACTTTCAGGCCAACCAAAAAAGGGGCATTGGCTTATTTTATTGGCGGAGATCCTGAGTATCCAAACGATAAAGGGTTTGCTCTTGCACCCTGGGTAAAAGCCAGGTATGACAACCTGGGTAAGGACAATCAGGGTATCCAAATTTATGGTTCTGTAGCCATCACTATGGGTAATGTGTGGGTAACAGACAAAAGTGGTAAAGAAGTGATGGTAGATAAAACCTTTGTTTTCAAAAAAGGGGCTGATGATAAACTGCGGCTTATTGTACATAAGTCAGCATTACCGTTTAGTCCGGATAGTAAATAATTTTTTACTGATTTAAACCTCATAACGGCATCTTTGAAGAAAATAAGAATATGAAGCAGTGTATCCTACTAACAACCCTTCTTTGTATGACCGTTATGGGGTTTTCCCAACAACCGGAAAAAATACTTTCAGCGCAACAGGTAATGGAAATTGTGCAACGTTTTCATCCGGTAGCCAAACAAGCAGATATCTTTATTGAAAAAGCCAAAGCGGATGTAACTATAGCCAAAGGCGGATTTGACCCAATGCTGCAAAATGAATTGGCTAAAAAAACTTTTGATGGCACGGACTACTTTTATTACAACCGTCCAGAATTAAATATTCCCACCTGGTTTGGTGTAGATGTAAGAGCCGGTACTGAGTATCTATCCGGAAGTCGAACAGACCCTATGAACACAAGAGGAGAAACCAGTTACTTAGGACTGAACGTGCCACTGGCAAAAAATCTGTTGATGGATAAAAGAAGGGCCGCCTTGCAAACGGCAAAGATTTTCCGGGATGCTTCGGAAGTGGAGAAAAGAAATATATTAAATAACCTGTTGCTTGATGCCATGAAAAGTTACTGGAACTGGGCGCAGCAGTACCAGGTTTTTCAAATACTCAGTAATGCAGTAATCGTAAATGAAAAAAGGGTGCAGCTAGTAAAAACTACTTTCCAACTCGGGGATAGGCCTGCTATTGACACCACAGAAGCCTTAACGCAGTTACAAAGTTTTGAATTGATGAAAAGCCAGGCCTGGCTTGATTTTCAAAATGCCGGGTTAGACTTATCGCTGTATTTATGGACAGCACAAACCAATCCTTATTATTTACCCGAAACAATTAGCCCGGCAGATAACCTGCAAACAATTAATTTAAACAACGTTGTACTACCGGAGCTGAACAGCCTGTTGGATGCAGCCCTTAAAAACCATCCGGAGTTACTTATTTACAATTACAAATTAGATGTGCTGGATGTGGAAAAGAAGCTGAAGTTTCAGGAGCTATTACCTAAAATTGATTTTAGATATAATCAACTGGGCAAAGGTTATAATGTATTGAAAACGGCCACCGCCCCCTTGTTTGAAAATAATTTTCAATATGGTATTTCTATGGGCATACCGCTTCGCCTGTCGGCAGGCCGTGGTGAATACCGAAAAGCCAAACTAACAATTACAGAAACGCAATTGCAACAATCACAAAAGCAGTTGCAGGTGGAAAATAAAGTAAAAAGTTATTTCAATGAATTGGTTACACTGAAAAGCCAGGTAAGTCTTCAGGAAAAAGCATATAGCAATTTTCTGGCCTTACAACGGGGGGAAGAGATACGGTTTCAGGCCGGGGAAAGCTCCTTGTTTCTTATTAATGCAAGAGAAAACAAAACACTGGAAGCCTTGCAAAAATTACAGGAGCTGAAAGCAAAATATTTTAAAACCCAAAACGCCCTTCAATGGGCTGCTGGTTTGTTGATAAACTAAATATTTTTAAAACTAAAAACGAAAGTTATGAAATGTCCGAATTGTGAAGAAACACTGGTAATGACAGAAAGACAAGGAGTGGAAATTGATTATTGTCCAAAATGCCGTGGTGTCTGGTTAGACAAAGGTGAGTTGGATAAAATCATTGAAAAGTCAACAACTGCCGAAACATCACAAAACCTCAAAAATCAAGGTGAAAAAAGAAGGCAGCAAGATGATGACGACGACGACGATGATGATGAAGGATTCTTCAACCGCAAAAGACGCAATGATAATAATGACAACTCTGAAAGAGGAAAAGGTGGTTTTTTAGGCAACTTATTTGATTTTTGATTAATTAATTTTTTAAACTTAGTATTTATGAAAGGAATTTGTCCCTGTTGAAATAGCCTGTAAAAAACTACATGCCATTTCAACAGGGCGGAGCGATAGTATTTCGGGCCGGAAGAGTTTCGTTGTTTCTTATTAACGGGGCACAAAACAATGGAAGCCTGTTAAAAAATACAGGAGTTGAAAGAATATAATGTTTAAAACACCAAAATACCCTTCGATGGATTGCGGGCTTAATAGTGGTTAATCAGACATATCTTTATCAAGTTTGCTTTCCTTCTCCGTATAATGTTGATGCAATTGGACAGGAGGTGTTTTTTTTCGTTGCATCCGCATCTGGATTATATCCACCAACAAGGCAAAAGCCATAGAAAAATAAATATAGCCTTTAGGAATTTTTACACCAAACCCCTCTGCAAGTAAAGACATACCAATTAACATCAAAAAACTCAATGCCAACATTTTGAATGCCGGATGCTTATTTACAAAACCGCTGATAGGCTCTGCTGCAAACAGCATGACAATAACAGTGATAATAACGGCAGTATACATAACCCAAATTTGCTGTACCATTCCTACTGCAGTTATAATGGAGTCAACAGAAAAAATCAAATCCATTATTAATATCTGACCAATCACCGCTCCAAACGAAGCCCCTTTCATTTTAACTGTTACATCTCCCTCAACACCTTCCATCTTATGGTAAATTTCCTTTGCACTTTTGTATAGCAAAAACAAACCACCTGCAATTAATATCAGTTCTTTTCCGGAGAAACCAATGTTGAAAAGCGTAAACAAATCATTATCCAGTTTCATAATAATGGCAACTAAAGCCAGCAATCCCAGGCGCATCCCTCCTGCGAGTAACAATCCGAGTCTTCTTGCTTTCTTTTGCTGATGCTCAGGAAGTTTTGCTGCTAGTATGGAAATAAAAATAATATTATCAATTCCCAATACCACTTCCAATGCTATCAGTGTAACAAGGGCAATAATAATTTCATAGCTCATATTATTTTTTTAAAGAGTAAGATGAGAGCTTAACACCACACCATTATTTCGTTGAATAATACTATTATTATTAAGTCTACGGCCCTGCTGAAGGGTTTGATTGAAATAGCCGCCTTCTAAAGATAAATTTTTATTGACCTTAAATCCTAACAATAAAAAAAGTCGATTCTGGTCAAAAATATTTATGCCAAGATTCTTTCCCGCCCCAATAAATAGTTCATCCGCAGCTACCCCATATAGTTGCTTATCCTTTTTTGTCCACAAGGAATGTTGTGCCCTGAACTGGTAACGAAACCGGTGGAGAAAAGTCCAGCTTTCTATTTCTCTGTCTGAGCCTGTGCCTGTGCCTGTGCCTGCTTTTACTTTTCCCAGCCACCGCTGTTCTATGCGAAAGCGGTGACTGAATGTCCATTTGTTTACAGGTTGCCGGAATGTTATCTGTTCGTACAGCCGATGCTCAGGAAATGTACCGGCAGAAGCTATAGGAAAGTCACCGTATGGAAATGTTTCAATCCAACTATACCCTGCATGAGCAGTTACATTTTCGTTCAGTTTATAATTAGCCCCAATTCGTAATAAACTTTGTTGCCAGTATTTTAACCCATTCGTTCTGCGCCACTGGTATTCCAGGTGCAGGCTCCATTTCTTATCAAGTTTAAAAGTATTAAAAGTTTGCAGCCAGTTTGTATTGTTAAAATCATTCACCCGGTCGTTCTGTGTATTGCCTTGCAGGCTAATCAATATAAAAAGGATAAAAATATTTTTTTTCACAATAAATAAAAGAACCGCCCCGTAGAAACGGGGCGGTTTATTTCTAAAATAACCCTTTATTAAACGAGGGTTTCATTATTTGCAACCAGCTTTTCACTTTTAATGCTAACCGTATCTTCATAAAAATCAACAACACCGCTTTCTACATTATACATAGCGCCACAAATTCCTATCTCGCCATTCTCAATCATTTCATGCAGTATGTGGCTTCTTTCCAATACGGCATTTACTGTTCTTCTTACATTAATGGTAGCAACATTCTCTACAAATTCGCCGTTCTTTGAGTTACGTTCTACCTTAGTAACCGTTTCATCATCCACAGCCGGACGTATTTTTGAAAGCAAGGCAGTAAGATTACCCATCTCCACATGGTCACAGGCTCCTTTAACAGCTCCGCATTTGGAGTGTCCCAGTACTACAATTAATTTTGACCCGGCTACCTTGCAGGCAAACTCCATGCTACCGAGTATATCTTCATTCACAATATTGCCGGCAATCCTTACACTGAAAACATCGCCAAGCCCCTGGTCAAAAATTAATTCTACAGATGTACGGCTGTCAATACAGCTAAGTACTACAGCAAAAGGCCATTGACCATCCCGTGTATCATTTACCTGTTGCAACAGGTTACGGTTAAATTTTAAATTACTGACAAATCTTTTATTCCCATCTTTCAAAATATCCAATGCAATTTGTGGAGTAATGGTTGATTGTGATTCTTTATTATGTGTTCTCATTTTTTATTTAATTAAAATTTTTAAGAAATAGATGTTACGTTTTCTGTGTTTGAAATTTTATACACTTCTTTAAACCCAATTGTTTTACAGGTTATATTTTTAAGTGGTGCCTTTATATCTCTAAACTCTTTTATCAACCCTAACACATCAAATTCAATATACTGTGTTTTAGATGCATCAATTATTACTGTTGCATTTTCAGGAATATGGTCAAGGGTTTCTCTAATA
>JAJAZO010000345.1 GCA_026785745.1 Chitinophagaceae bacterium
GGCTAGACCCCCGCAGGCCTTTTTATTTTACTCCTTTTCCTTATAACTCCTCTCCTGCTACATACCGTGGTGCCTTACCCGGCGAAATCCAATCATGGGCTTACAGCAGATTACATACTTTCCTGAGAGGAGCACAAACAAAGACACCTGTAATGTCCACAGGTGCTCCAAATACTGGTGGCATTCCTTCTTCAGGAGCAAATGCTGCAACTTATACAGGTGATGCCCCAATCAGAATGCTGACTTTTGCTGAATATAATTTTATCAGGGCTGAAGCAGCACTCCGGTTTACTTCACCAGGTTCAGCACAAACATTTTTTACAGACGGTATAACAGCTTCTATGCAAGCGGCTGGTGTTGCAGCTCCTGATATTGCAACCTATCTTGCAGCAAACGGCACATTAAGTGGTACTCCGGCGCAACAATTACAACGTATTATCGAAGAAAAGTATATTGCTAATTACGGGGTATCTCTTGAGCCATTTAATGATTACAGAAGAACAGGCTACCCTGTACTAACACAATCGCCAACATCTGTTTTAACCGGCGGCATCCCTACCATTTACTTTTATCCGCAAAGTGAGATTAATTCTAATCCAAATGCAGTCCAAAAAACTACTTTATTTCAAAAAGTATTTTGGGATAATTAAAATTAAGCAATGAAAAAACGAGGCTGTCTCATTAGGGGCAGCCTTTTTTATTTCAAAAAAGTGTGAGAAAGCACCTGCAACTATTTTATTTTTCTCTCCCATCCTCTTGTATTTCTAAACTTTCTGGTTATTCTCTCTGTAATTCTTATTCCGGCTGCCCCGTTTTCAACCTTCTTATGCTGCATAACCTAAAATACTATTATCCATTTATTGATTACAATCATTTTGTTGGATAAGAAGGTTTAAGAAAGAAGCAATAATCATAAAAAAATATTACTTTAAATTTTTTAATATCTCCATATTTCTATTAGAATGGACTTCATATACGGTTAAGGCATACAATCAACATAAGGTTATAGCAAAAAATGAACAATTTTTTAAATTTTTCTCTCCCGGTTCTTAAATTTCAACAACCATATGCGCATTCTAATTGCGTGATGGTATTATTTTTTTTATACACTAAAACTAAATGCACATGAGAAAACTGTTTCTACTATTAATGGGGGTTGTGTTTTTTGCCGCACAGGCAATAGCACAACGTACCGTCACCGGAAAGGTTACAGATGAAAAGGGTAACCCTCTGGCAAATGTTTCAGTACTGGTTAGAGGAACCACCGTTGGTACTGCCACAAAAGCTGATGGCACTTATTCATTGACAGTGCCAGCCAATGGAAAAGCTATTGTTTTTTCATCTGTGGACATGAGTCCTGTTGAAATGGCAATAGGTACCAATGTGCAAGTTAATGCCACACTCAAAAACGAAGACAAAACAATGGCCGAAGTAGTGGTGACTGGCTATGGCACTCAGAAAAGAAGAGATGTTACCGGTTCTATTTCCACTGTTTCGGGAAGTAAAATCAAAGATCTGCCTGTTCAAAGTTTTGAACAAGCTTTATCCGGAAGAGCTGCGGGAGTAAGTGTAACGCTGCCTAATGGTGTGCTAAATGCCCCACCGGTGATACGGGTAAGAGGTATTAATTCTATAAGCCTAAGCAGCTTTCCTTTAGTGGTGCTGGATGGCGTTCCTATTATAAGTGGTGATGCCGGAAATAGTGCTTCCAATAATATTCTGTCTGATATTAATCCGGGTGATATTGAAAGCATTGATGTTTTGAAAGATGCTGCCGCCGCTGCCATATATGGTTCCAGGGCTTCTGCTGGTGTATTATTGGTAACAACCAAAAAAGGAAAACAAGGAAAGGCAAGAGTAAGTTATGATGGCTGGATGGGTTTTACCAAACCATTTAACCTGGTGCCGTTACTTGATGGCCGTGAATACGAATTAATTAAAAACGAAGGATTAATTAATGCAGGTACACCCCCCAATGGCACTACCCGTGGTTTTTACCCGTATATTGGCCCTGACGGTAATCCGGTTAGTACCAACTGGTATGATATTATATACAGACAAGGTGTTTCTCAAAACCATAACATGAGTGTAAGTGGTGCTAATGATAAAACCACCTACTTTTTCTCCGGCGGTTTCACTAAGCAACAGGGTATGCTTGTGAATAATGATTTCAAACGATTGACTTCATTAATGAGCCTTGACCATAAAGTGAACTCCCGGTTTACAGTAGGGGGTAAATTTCAGTATAGCACCTCCAGAAATACAGGAGTAAACTCAGGTTCTCTTCCAGGCCAGGCTTTTAACACCTCTGGAATTGGCCGTTTGGCTTTTAACCTGATGCCGAACGTTCCTGTATTTCTGAATAATGGCCTATATAACATTAATACTGTCAGTAATACCGTTGGTCAGGGAGCCAATCTCTCAGCATTGCAGTTTACCAATCCTAAATTTTTGATTGACAGAAATATTTTTTCCTCTGCAAATGACAGGGTATTGGCTAATTTTTATGGTAGCGTAAAACTTATGGATGGTTTGATTTTTAAGACTGTATATGCCATTGATAACCTTAATGTAACTAACAAGTCTTTTTCGGATCCTTTTCATGGTGATGGTGTAGCAGCAGCTGGTGATGCTACCTATACAACACAAATTTATAAAAGATGGAACTGGCAAAATCTGCTTACTTATGACAAAACATTTGGCAAGCATACAGTTGGTGTTCTGGCTGGCGCAGAACAACAGTATTCTACATCTGAAGGCTTTGGTGCAAGCAGGCAGGGGGTTACCGATCCGTTCTACAATGAATTTCAGGGAGGCTTTAATACAATATTACCTGCAGGAAGTTTTCTTGGCGAAAATTATCTTCTTTCCTATTTCGGTCGTCTCAACTATAGCTATTCAAAAAAATACTTATTGTCAATGAACTTCCGAAGGGATGGCTATTCCGCATTTTCACCAAAAAATAAATACGGAAATTTTTGGGGCGGGTCTGCTGGCTGGGTAGTTAGTGAAGAAAAATTTTGGCAAAATAGTAGTATTTCTAAAGCCATTAGCCTGCTGAAATTTAAGGGAAGCTATGGCCTGGTGGGAAATAATCAGGGTATCAATGATTTCGCATTCTGGAGTTCCTTTTCCAGCGGATTATATGGCACATCCGCCTCTTTAGCTTTCTCTCAGGCAGGTAACACAAATCTAAAATGGGAAAGTAGCAAAAAAATCGATTTAGGTATTGAGATCGGCTTCTTTAAAAACAGGGTTACTGCTGAGGTTACGAAGTATATTAATGATGTAGAAAACTTGATCCTGGCTGAACCCCAAGCACCATCAAACGGTATTCCCGGTAATTCTATCCTTAGAAATATTGGGAGTATGAGGAACAGTGGTGTTGAATTTACATTAAATGCTGCCGTTATTCAGAACAAGAACTTTAGCTGGAATAGCAGTTTCAACATTACTTCCCTTAAAAACAGAGTGCTGGCATTAGCGGCGGGCAATGCAGATATACAACCCGCAACATCAGGTTTAGAAAGACCAAGTATGATTCGGGTGGGAGAATCAATCGGTAGTTTTTATGTAGTTCGTACTGCAGGTGTAAACCCAGCTAACGGGCAACGGATATACTTATATCGTGATGGAACTCAAGTACAATATAATCATTCTGCACCCGCAGCTTCCCGTTGGACATTAGTTGCTACAGGTGCGGTAGCACCAAGGGTTGCTGACCAGGCAAATGATGGTGTTATTATAGGACCGGCACTGCCAAAATGGCAAGGTGGCTGGGATAACACGTTTAAGTTTCTCAACTTTGATTTAAATATTCTTATGTTCTTCTCTGGTGGAAATTATATTTATAATGGTACACAAGCTGGTTTACGGGATATGCGCAGCTGGAACAATATGAAAGATATGTTGACCCGATGGACAAAGCCAGGTGATGTAACTAATATTCCCCGTGTAGTTTTTGGCGATAATATCTCAAACGGATCTGGTGTTGTAATCAGTGAAAACGTAATAAAAGGAGATTTCATAAAGGCACGAAATATGACTTTAGGATATTCAGCACCTAAGAGAATTTCAGATAAAATAGGGATAAGCAGTTTGCGGTTTTATCTGCAGGTACAAAATGCTTTTACTATTACAAAATATCCGGGATTTGATCCAGAAATATCAACTAATGGCAACGGTAACGGCAACCCCAGTGTTGATAGAAACTCTGTGCCTCAGGCCCGGTCTATTAATGTTGGCTTTAACCTAGGTTTCTAACAAAAAAATTAAATATATTATGAAATTTAAAATAATTATCTACACATTGCTTGCCGGAATTATTGTAAGCAGCTGTGATAAAAGTAAATTAGAACCCATCCCACAAACATTTTTGTCTGATGCGGTAGCTTTCAGCGATTCGTCCAGGTGTGTACAGCAGATAAATGGTCTTTACGCTGCCATTAAAACCGGTCAGATGCTGGCCGGTCGCTACATGGTTTATCAGGATGTAAGAGGTGAAGAGTTTATTAATCTTACTAATAATGCCGTTACTGCATGGCTAACCTGGCAGTTTAATTTAACTGCCAGTGCAAATGAGGTACAAGGTTTTTGGTCCGCTTGCTATGCAGCCATCAATCGTTGTAACGTTGTAATGGCAGGCTTAAGTTCAGCCCCCATTAATAGTACACTTAAAACCAATCTTACCGCAGAAGCAAAGTTTGTAAGAGCTCTTTCTTATTATATGCTGATGCAATTGTATGCAAGACCCTTTACTGATGGAAATGGCAGTAGTCTGGGCGTTATATTGAAATTAAATCCCGAAACCTCTGGCGGCAATAATCTTCAAGCCAGAACGACAGCCAGTGCTATCTACACTCAAATATTAGCTGACCTTAATGCCGCTGAAGCGGATTTGCCTTCGACTTATATCAACAGTACACTTAGTACAACCCGGGCACATAAAAACACAGCTATTGCTCTTAAAACAAGAGTACACCTGAATATGGCAAACTGGGCTTCAGTAATAACAGAAGGGAATAAACTAGTTCCTACTGCTGCCCCATGGAACGCATCTATCGGTGTTGCTAATGGTTTGAATGCAAGTATTGCAGCAGTATTCACTAACTATACTACTAACGAATCTATATTTTCAATGCCTTTTACCACACTGAATGTACCTGGAACACAGAATGGTCTTGGCTGGTATTATAATCCAGGTCCTAGTGGTGGTGGTGAGTTTGGGTTAAACTTAACAGGTAACGGTATTGCTGCCGATCCAAACTGGAGGATGGTAGATGCCCGCCGCAGTTTCAATCAGGTAACGGGTACTAATACTTTTGTTCGTAAATGGCCGAAAGCTGCTGCTGATGCTGACTGGAGTCCGGTAATTCGTTATGCTGAAATAATGCTAAATTTAGCTGAAGCATTGGCTCGCAATGAAGCAGGAACAGCCGTAAACGCCAGAGGATTGGCAATATTAAATGCTATCCGGCAGCGGTCCGACCCTACTAATCCTAATTTTACA
>JAJAZO010000346.1 GCA_026785745.1 Chitinophagaceae bacterium
GCTTTGTCCCATCCAATAGCCGAGCAACAATGAGTAACGTTTCACATTTGCTTTTACCTGTAAACCGGGTCGTAAATCAGTAATGATTTCATTCCTGTCGTTTTCTACTTCTATAACATCTCCGCTTCCAATTATAGTTGCTAAACCCACTTCGTATAAGTTGGATAAACCAACAGCAATTTCTAAACTTGCGGCAAGGTCAAGTGTTATTTTATTATTTAATGAAAAGCGGTATCCTGTTGCGGGTCTTATGTTTATAAAGTGAGAATGAATATTGATTTCGCCTTTTGCCGGAGCATTTCCTGTTGTTCCCGATACATGAGTAACAGGCACTCTGTGCTTTAAAAGCTCCATGCCTGTTACTATGCCATAAATAATTTTTCCTTTTGTAATCCTTTGCAGACCTATATCCACTCCAATGCCAATTCCGGCTTTTCTACTATATAAATTATTTGTATAGTTACCAGTTCCTACATTAGTCTGAATGATGAATGACGAATTCACCGCCGATTTTCCACGAAAAGACAAAACCCCGGCGTTAAGTCCGGCGTAAAACTCAGTTTGCTGTGCAGTCGAAACTACATAAAGCAATAAAAGGCAGAAACTAATTAATGCTCTTTTCATTTGCAGGCTAATTAATATATAAGTTATTTCTTCCTCAAATAAACACTCAGCGAAAAAGCATTCTTCTTCAACGAAGAGAGTGCCCTTGCATAAGCAGTGGTGGCCGCACCATCTTTTACATCAGTAAGCCCGGCTGAATATTTTAACTCCGGCGAAATTATCCAGCCTGATTTCAATAAGGCAATATCAACACCCAATCCGCCATTACCGAGCAGCATTGATTTTTTAACCGGTAATTTTTCAGTGGAAGTACTATTTTGGCTTAGCAAGTAACTGAATGAAGGCCCCAATGCAATGTAAGGAGCAATATTTTTTGATGAAAGCCTGATAATAAGTGGCAAGGCAATATCTACGGCTGTTCCTTTCACTGAAACAGTTTCAATAACAACGGCGCCTCCGGTTATATTCCTTCTTTGAAAATCAATATGTGTATTTTCAAAGCTAACGGTAGCTGTAGGCCTTATGGATATAGAATTACTTAGACTTAACTGGTAGATAAAGCCGAAGTTGAAAGAAGGAGCCGTATTTGCATCAACACCTACTATGCCTGAGTTTGCATTTCCTGAATAGGTAGGCTTAGATTGATTAAGACCTCCGCCCAAGGTATATCCAAAGCTGCTTTTTTTCAAAGGCTTTTTAGGTTGATCCTTTTTATCATCCGGCTTTTTATTATCAGCTAATGCATTTTGCACTAACGCAAGGGTTGTTAAAGCACAGGCCCACTTTGGTGCAGTCTTGGTTGCTTTATTGGCATAATAAACGGCACTGTCCTTGTTGTTGTTTTCTAAATGCAGCAGGGCAAGTTTATTTTGTATATATGCCCCGTTGGGGTTAATGGCCAGGGCTGCATACGCATATTGTAATGAAGTGGCTATGGTTGCATTGTTCCCACTTGCTTTAAGTAAATACATTCTTCCAAGCAACGAATTGGCAAAATCTCCATCATCTTCTCTTACGCTGGCTATTGCTTTTTCCAGTTTATTGGCCGCATCGGTATTTTCTTGTTTTTGTTTTGCAGATACATCGTCACTGCAAGTAAGATAGCGGTCAACGTTGGCCTGGGCAAAATTAATATACTCAACTGCAAGGGTAGATTTTGCATCCAATGTGTAAGGATTGCCGGGATATTTTTTACTCAACTGCTGAAAATATTCTTCGGCAGATGAACGGCCGCTGATATTATTTGACTTTACCGCTTTGTAAAAAAGATTATACGTTTCAATCAACGCCGTGTCAGCAGCAAAAAATTTGTCAGCCTTGTTCGTTATGCCATTGAAGGAATTTCCGCCACCACGGGTCTGTTGTTTTTTTGTTTGCAGCCATTTTTTCAGATAGGCGGTATCCACCCGGCTCACTACTTTGTCATTATATTCATTGCAACAGAAATACGGTTCCTGTTTTTTCTTAAACCGTTGCAATGCCAGTGAGGGTACATTCTTATCTACATAGGATTTAAGTTCTCTGAACGTTACTTTATTATCGTGATTGCCTTCTGCATCCGCAACACCGTTAAGCCCATCTACAAGGTAGTAAGTAAATAATCCATGACCATTGCCGATGGAAACATCTTCTAACGATTCCTGGCCGGCAGCGGTTGCCAGCATCATAATATCACCTACTTTTTTTTCTGAAATAGCGATGTTCAAAAAATTTTGCCCTTCCGCACCACCGGGTAATTCATTAGAACGGCAGGCATCCATAATAAAAAATACTTCCACGCCTTTGCTGGTTTCTTTAGCTATTTTCTTTTTCAGGTTAAATAACTGGATGGCACCGCTAACGAGATAATTATTTTTATCACCAGCCGGATTACAATCATATCCCAAAAAGAAAAATTCATCTTCATCAATCGCATCACCATGCCCGGCGAGGTAAATGAAAAGCCTGTCACCTTTTTGCAGTTGCTTTGCTCTAAGCCATTGAAAACCCTTGCCCCAGAAATTAGAATTATTGGCCTGATCATTTAACAGGCAATAAATATTATCGTCTTTCAGTCTGCCTCCACCGGGTGATTTCAAAAAGTCACGGAATAGTTCAGCATCCTTATCTGCATAGACAAGTGGCCTTACATATTTGTATTTAGAAACACCCATAACAATAGCAAAGGTCTGCGGACCTTTAATGGTAGTGTCTCTAAATTGGAGCGGTGATTGCCCGTAGGCAGTAAACCCTGTTGTAAATAGCAAGGAAAGAATGACCAGGTTTAGCAAGTATCTCATAAGTGTAGATTGATAGGTAAACTTTCAGTAATCCATTTTCAATGGCTTACTATCTTTAAAGTTACTTCTTTTCTACAATCAGCCTGAAAATGCTGCTGCTGCCATCATCATTGTCGGCGGCCAGTACAAGGTGGAGGAAGTTTTTCGTTTCTTTTGTTACACAAACAGATTCGATTTTCTGCCCTTTGAATTGGGGGTCTATGGCTTCAAGATCTATTACCTGGTCTGGGTTGATGGCCTTCCAGTTTTTCTTAGCAGAAATATTTTCTATTATCCAGAGATAGCTTTTGCCGATGGTACCATCATCCATATTATTCCGGGTGTCTTCAGTTGATACAGTTAATACAAGCCGGTCACTTTTTTTTGTATGGGCAAAACCGGAAACACCGCTGAATAAAGTACTGTCTTTATTCGAGCCAACGAGAATAATTGAAATAGGAGCATTGGCCTGGTCTTCCCAAAAATTATCAGTAGTCAGTATCAAATGATTTTTTGGATAACCTTTACTTCCCCGGTTCGATAAAAGGATGGAGCCGGGAATGACAGCAATCCCTTCAATATTAATTTCGTCAATTCCATTCATCTTAAATCGCTGGTAAAAAGTATCCATTTTGATACTATCTTTTTGTTTGGTAACAGGGTCAATCAGCCAGGCCGTATTGCGGTACGGCGATAACGAACCTGAACCCACTATCAGCAGTTTGTTATCTTTTGTAATGGTGATGGCCTCAAGGTCAGCTTTTATTTTCTTGGGAATTCTTTTTTCTGCGAATGAATAAAGAGAAATAGAGTCTGTTGGATGAAGATTGCTGTCAAGAACAAGTAAGTCATTGGCATCGTCGCCAAAACATAAAATTGGTTGTTGAAATATTCTATACCGGAGGCGGAAGGGTAGTGATCAAGCTTTTTAATTTCTTTTAGCATGTTGTTGCTCCCGCAGGAGGCGATAAAAAAGATAATAGCGATAAGGGAATAACTGCGGGTCATTTATTCAATAAGTTTCATGAACCTGTTTATGACAGCTTTCATAAAATCAGGGGATATATTTGTAATGCCGCCTGCAATTAAAGTATCATTAAGAATAAAAACTTTATGAAGCCTTAGTTCGCTTTGCTTTAGTAATGGGGATCCGATATAATCTGCATCTTTAATTAACTGTGATAAACCATCCTGCTTTAAACGGGATGTAATTTGCATTAATAAATAATCCCCGGTTCTGTTAACATCGCTGTTTGAAATAATAAGGGCCGGTCTTAGTTTAGTTGTGGAAGAGTCACTAAATGGGAATTTTACCCAAACGATTTCTCCACGGCTATAATTCATTTTCCATAGAGTTTTTGAAGTTCATCATCTTCTTTTACTAACCAATCCTCCTTCAAAGAATCTTCTGAGGCAAGAGTATATGAGTCAATTGTATCACTTTCTTTAAAGTGTTTTACATAAGGGAGTTTTTTTAATAACTCAGCAAGCTCTGCTGCTTTTTCATCTTCTACTATTACTTCATATTTTTTCATTTACTAAA
>JAJAZO010000347.1 GCA_026785745.1 Chitinophagaceae bacterium
CTTTTAGTTTGATGGTATAGTCGCCGGGTAAAACCATTGGCGCAAGAAAACCACCGAAATCAAGTTTAGTTCCTCCTGTAGCAATCTTTGGGGGTTTCATACTCAGGTTCCACTCTACCATATTTATTCCTTTCCTTTTACCACCGGGAATTGATTGAATTAATTTTCCCTGTACATCATATATATCCACCTTTACTTCGCCGCTGCTAACCCTGTCTTTCAGGTAATATTTTATAGGTGGAATGGACGGCGGATTCGGTGCTACCCAACCACCAGTGATGGGAAAGCCGCCAGCACCAAACTGCCCCATAGTGAGTGTAATGGGTTCATTAGGAAACAGCACTACATCTTTTTCTACTGATTCTTTTTTTAGGTTACGGATAGGTGAAATATCATCTACAATTAAAATACCACGGCCATGTGTTGCTATTATCAGATCATGTGTGCGGGGATGTATTTGTATATCTCTTGCCAGCACATACTCAGGAATTTTATTTTTCATCCGGAACCAGTTTTGACCGCCGTTTAAAGTAGCGAACAAACCCATCTCAGTACCGAGAAATAATAAATCTTTGTTTTGCGGGTCTTCTTTTATTTTATGTGCAAAGCCTGTAAACTCAGTGCTGTTGAATAAGGTCCATGTTTTCCCCATATCAACAGACCGGGCTGAGTAAGTTTTATGATCGCCATACATGTGGTTATCAAACGTTGCATACACTGTCTTTTTATCAAACACAGATGGTTCTATACTACTTATCCATGTTTGTGCGGGTATGCCGGCTTTTGCATAATTAGCTGAGATATTTAACCATGTCTTTCCGCCATCAGCAGTGTATTGCAGGTTACCATCATCTGTTCCTGCCCAGATAATTTTTTCATCCAATGGCGATTCTGCAATTGTAAATATGGTACAATGATTTTCTGCTGAAGTATTATCAGCACTTAAACCCCCGCTGTTTTCCTGCTCTTGTTTCTTTTTATCGTTGGTGGTAAGGTCGGGTGATATGCGAACCCAGTTTCTTCCCTGGTCTGTTGACTTATAGAGATACTGGCTGCCTACATATAAATTCTTTTTATTAGCACTGCCCACAGCTATGGGAGTATTCCAGTTCCACCTGAGTTTTTCTTCGCCGGGTGCCTGCTGTGGTTTTATGTTAACAGCCTTGTTGCTTACAAGGTTGATGCGGTTAATATTGCCGCCCTGCGATTCTGCATAAGCAGTATAAATATCATTGGGGTCAGGCTGTACCCAAAAGCCATCACCTCCGTTAATAGCTTTCCACATACCATTGCTTACCCCTCCCGGTGCTGCCGATGGCCCTACCCAACTTCCATTATCCTGCAGGCCGCCATAAATATTATAAGGCTTTCGGTCATCTACCGAAGCATGATAAAACTGACCAACCGGCAGGCTCTGCACAAAACTCCAGGTAGCTCCTTTATCCAGGCTTATATAAACGCCGCCATCAGTACCGAGATAAAGCTGGTTGGTATTATTAGGATTTATCCAAAGTGCATGATGGTCGCTATGCACCCACCCTCCTTCATTGCTGGCATCGGCAAATGAATAACCGCCATCACTTGAATAGGAAAAAGAAAGTGCAGGACGGTAAACCCTTTTGGGGTCTTTCGGATCAATAACAATAGTAGAAAAATAAAATGGCCGGGATACTACATTGAAAGTGGCACTTTGCTTTTTCCAGTTTTCACCACCATCGGCAGAAATATAAAGCCCGGTTTCGTTTGATTCCACAATAGCCACTAAATTTTGTGGTGCACTGGGTGCCACTGTAAAAGCAATTCTTCCAAATGGTTTGGCTGGCAATCCATTTTTTATTTCTTTCCATGATTTACCTCCATCGGTACTTTTCCAAAAGCCACTTCCATTGCCACCGGAGCTGAAGCTGTAAGGTTTACGCCGAAACTCCCAGGTAGAAGCATAAAGGGTATCAGGATGCAAAGGATCAACTGACACATCTGCACAACCTGCATCTTCGCTGATGTATAAAATTTTTTCAAACGTTTTTCCACCATCCAATGACTTATACAAACCTCTTTCCTTGCTGCTGCTCCACAAAGGACCGGGCACTGCCACATAAATTATATTAGTGTTATTAGGATTAATCACCACTTTGGCGATATGTTCTGTTTTTTCAAGGCCAAGTTTTGTCCAGTTTTCACCTGCATCAGTTGATTTATAAATTCCATCTCCGATAGAAACAGAATTACGCATATTACTCTCTCCCGTGCCGGCATAAATTATTTTCGGATTTTTAGGATCAATAGCAATGGCACCAATGCTCTGGCAATATTTATCAAAAATTGGTTTGAAAGAGGCTCCTGCATTGGTAGTTTTCCAGATACCCCCGCCAGCAGTTCCCACATAAATGGTTTTGCCATCCTGCGCCACTCCTTCAATAGCGGTGATACGGCCACTCATTGTTCCGGGGCCAAGCCACCTGGCTTCCATCATACCAAATGTGCTGCTGTTAACAGCGGTTTGGGCATAGGAAAATGCAGTTGAAAAAAATAACGACAGGCAAAAAAATGGTTTCATATATGTGGGTTTATGAAAGGGAAAAAATGATAAACCCCGATTTTTCAACCGGGGCTTAAATTTACTACTATATCATTTGCAATGAATTGAATGGGCATTAATTTTTAAAGATTGCCTCATCTACTGTACCGTTAATGGTAACTTTTGTAACAATCATTTCTCCAAATGGCAGTGTTATTGATTTAGGAATTACAATTCCCTCTGGAAGTTTTTCATAATTACTGAAATTGGTAGTCACTTCAGCTTCCTGGCCGTTCGCTTTTCTTAGCGTTACACTGCGAAGAAGATAATTTGTTTTTGTATCGATGTACATCGTTTCAGGACTGCCGCCTTTTTTATTTACTTTTAATTTATAACACCCGGTGCCGTCCACTTCATCTTTACCGAGGTATTCCACCGTATGTCCTTTAGCGGCATAGTCAATCAAATTTCCTTGTGCATCAAGCTGCTCCTGCGATTCAGCAAGATCTTCAGCCGTCATGGCTTCGGGGGTGGCCTGCCCCTGAAAGGGCATATAATTCCATCCTTTTGCAGGGGTTATGATACTAAAACCCGTCATTCCCATTATAGATATATCCTGCCGGGATCCCTTGCCATGCAAAATTGTTTGTGTAACGGCTACTTCAGCACCCTGTACCTGCATGGTGCCTTCCATTTTTACCGAGTTCACTTTTTTCCAGTTTTCGGCACCACCTATTGCTTCAATGTGTTTAGCAATAATTTCTTCAGCCGTTTGTGAGATAGCAGTGGCCGCAACAGCCAAAAACAAAAAAGAAAATAATAGTCGTTTCATGTTTGTATGGTTTTATTTCAAAAAATTAATATGTAAATGTACCCTTTAAAGCCTCGCAAATAAGTATTTTTAGTGTAAACTAACAAAATATACAGATGAAAGGTTCATTTTCAGTTATTGGCAGGCTGGTGGATATTCACCAACAGACGATTTACCCGGTTGAAATAGTTGTAAGCGAAGGAAAAATCGTTTCTATCAGCAAAACTCCCGACTCCGGGCTCACGACTGATGACTATATTCTCCCCGGTTTTATAGACAGCCATGTGCATATAGAAAGTTCCATGCTGGTTCCTTCGGAGTTTGCAAGACTGGCCGTAGTGCATGGAACAGTTGCAACCGTTAGCGACCCGCATGAAATAGCGAATGTATGCGGTATGGAAGGTGTGGAGTTTATGATCGAAAATGGGAAAACCGTTCCCTTCAAATTCAATTTTGGTGCGCCAAGTTGTGTACCTGCCACCATTTTCGAAACGGCAGGTGCTGCTTTGAACTCAGATGACGTAGAAAAATTGTTACAAAGAGATGAAATAAAGTATCTGAGTGAGATGATGAATTTTCCCGGTGTGCTGTTTAAAGATGAGGAAGTAATGAAGAAGATAGCAACGGCACATCGTTTGAATAAACCGGTGGATGGCCATGCGCCGGGGCTAAGGGGTGAAAAAGCAAAACAATACATTGATGCAGGCATCTACACGGATCATGAATGTTTTACTGCTGAAGAAGCATTAGATAAATTGAAATATGGGATGAAGATCCTCATCCGGGAAGGAAGTGCAGCAAAAAATTTTGAAGCATTGATTGATTTATTGAATGACTGGCCAGACATGATGATGTTTTGCAGTGATGACAAACATCCGGATAGTTTGGTGCTGGGACATATCAACCAACTTTGTGCAAGAGCCGTGGCCAAAGGTATTGATGTATTTAAAGTTTTAAAAGCAGCCTGTGTAAACCCTGTGCTTCATTATAAACTGGATGTGGGTTTATTAAGAGAAGGCGATGCTGCTGACTTTATTATGGTAAAAGATTTGAAAAATTTTGAAGTGGTAAAAACATTTATTAATGGAGAACTGGTATCGGAAGAAGGTACATCACTGATTGAAACAAAAAAATCCGGAGTGATTAATAATTTCTCCTGTAGAAAAAAAGAGATAGCAGACTTTAGTGTCTCCCTTGTTGCTAATCAATCCCAACTACATGTAATTGAAGCATTAGACGGCCAACTTATCACCAACCTGCTTTCCTGTAAACCCAAAATGGTTGATGATAAAATTTTAAGCGACGTAGAAAGAGATATTTTAAAACTGGTGGTGGTGAACCGTTATAATGAGGCTCCGGTGGCTGTAGCATTTATCAAAAACTTTGGATTAAAAAAAGGAGCCATCGCTTCTTCGGTGGCACACGACAGTCATAATATTGTTGCGGTAGGTGTGGATGATGAAAGTATTTGCAATGCGGTAAATTTCGTTATTGACAACAAAGGCGGTATAAGCTGCGTATACCCCACCGAACCGGCAGGCAGCTGGACTGAAATGGCACTCCCACTACCCGTAGCCGGATTGATGAGCAATGAAGATGGCTATATGATAGCTGCTCAATACACCGATA
>JAJAZO010000348.1 GCA_026785745.1 Chitinophagaceae bacterium
ATATAAAGCAGCGGATACCAATAGCCAGCCTTAATAGCTACTTTTAATTTGTGGTTACTTTCTATTTCATCCGTAGTGCCGAAAAGTGTAAACAAGCCGAAAGGCTTTTTTTTCAGGCAGAAAGTGGTGTCGTTAATCCATTGTCCGATCAGGGTTGAATGGTCTCCAAGCCGGGTAATTTTGTCACTCACTTCTTTCTTAGAAGAGTTGTACTTGTAAACCCTTGATTGAATATACATGGTGGATAGATTATACATCTTTATCCGGTCCTCTTCCTACACAATCAGCAGCGCATCACCATAGCTAAAGAACCTGTACTTATCTTTTATAGCTTTCTTGTAAGCTTCCATTGCCAGTTCGTACCCTGCAAAAGCACAAGTCATAATCAGTAAGCTGGTTTTTGGCAAATGGAAATTGGTAACCAATGAATCGGCAATATTAAAATCATAAGGTGGGTGGATAAACATATTCGTCCAGCCTTCAGATGGTTTTAATAATTTTTGTGCAGTGAAAGATGATTCCAATGCTCTCATGGTTGTAGTACCAATAGAACAGATGCGGTGACCATATTCCTTGGCACGGTTTACAATTTTGCAGGCTGTTTCATCAATATTATAATACTCCGCATCCATTTTATGTTTGCTCAGGTCTTCCACTTCTATCGGACGGAAAGTACCAAGACCAGTATGCAATGTTACTTCTGCAAAACGGATACCTTTTATTTCAAGTCGTTTAATCAGCTCTTTACTGAAATGCAAACCGGCCGTTGGTGCAGCCACAGCTCCTTCATGTTTGGCATAAACAGTTTGGTAACGTTCCTTATCTTCTTCGTCGGGTTTACGTTTAATATATTTTGGAAGCGGTGTTTCTCCCAGTTTTTCCAACTGAGCCCGGAAATCTTCTTCACTGCCTTCCCATAAAAAACGGATGGTGCGGCCACGGCTGGTGGTGTTGTCAATTACTTCTGCCACCAGGTCTTCCTGATCACCGAAATATAATTTGTTGCCGACACGGATCTTTCTTGCTGGATCAACAATTACATCCCAAAGACGGTTTGGTTTATTTAATTCACGGAGAAGGAATACTTCAATTTTAGCACCTGTTTTTTCCTTACGGCCATACATGCGGGCCGGAAAAACTTTTGTGTTATTAACTACAAAGGCATCCTTATCATCAAAGTAATCCAGTATATCCCGGAAGTGTTTATTTTCAATTTCACCAGTGTGACGGTGAACGACCATCATACGGGCATCTTCACGGCGTTTAGTAGGATTTTGGGCAATAAGGTTTAACGGAAGGTCGAATCGGAATTGTGAAAGCTTCATGAGTATTCTGGGTTTATTTCAGTACTACCCAAGTGAATTATTTTTAATTCTACTTTGGTATAAGTCTCATGACGCAAACCAGGCAGGATGCCAGGAAGAGAACAAGTTCCGCCTACACAAACCTAACAGAAAAACATTCTGATAGCTTGGTGCTTCGGCGAATAAACCGGCCTTACGGCGCCGGGTTTGGTCAAATTGACTACATTTAAAGTGGGCAAAAGTACACTATTGAGAGGCAAAATCCCGTTTAATTTTGCAGATTCTTTTCACATCTATTGGGGATACCTAAACCGCTGACTTTCAAAATAATTTTATGCTTTTAGTTGTGGCCCGGCATCTTAATTTTGTTGATACTAAAAACCGTCCTGAAAATCCTGAATTCCCGGCCTGTAGCCGAGTTAAAGGATGGGATACCAATCTTTATGATGCGAACCCTTACACTCCTTATCACCTGCCTTTCTTTTTTTTCAGCGGAGGCACAGCTAAAAATTACCAATAAAAAATACCCCAGCCTTTTATGGGAGATTACCGGCAACGGGATGAAAAAGCCATCTCACCTCATCGGCACCATGCATGTAAGCAGCAAAATGGCTTTTAACCTGCCCGATTCTTTTTATATCGCTGTAAAAAATGCACAGGTAGTGGCATTGGAAACAAATCCTGAAACCTGGCAGGAAGATATGAGTAAGTATGACCCGGGTGAATCAGGTTATAGTGGAGCCGGTTCTGCTTATTCAAGTTATATGTCTGTCCCTAATGATTTTCTGAGTATTAAAACACTGAAGTTTTATAAATACGATACTAAGATAGAACGGTCACTGTATAGCAATCCATCTGCCATTAATAGTTTGTTATACCGGACGTACGGTAACGAATCCAGCGATTTTGAAGAAGATACTTACCTCGATATGTACATTTTTCAATGCGGGAAAAAATGGGGTAAAAAAATAGCTGGTGTAGAAGATTATGGACAAAGTATGAAGCTGATGGCAGAAGCTTATAGGGATGCCGCTAAAGATAAAAAGAGAAAGGAGAGAAGTTATGGAGATGTGGATGATGCGTATTCTTCTGACAAATTACAGGAAGCCTACAGAACCGGCAATCTTGACTTGTTGGATTCGATTAATAAATTCAACAGCGAATCAGATGCATTTGACGAAAAATTTTTGTACAGGCGAAATGAAATACAGGCAAACTCTATTGACTCTATTTTAAAATCAGGTTCTACTCTTTTTGTTGGTGTGGGGGCAGCACATTTGCCTGGCGAAAGAGGTGTTATTGAAATGCTTCGCAGAATGGGCTATAAGCTGCGGCCTGTGAAAATGGGTGAAAGAGCCAGCAAAGATAAAGACCTGATTGATAAGATAAGGGTGCCGGTAACTTTCAAAACTGAAACAGCCGAAGATAGATTGTACAAAGTGGACATCCCCGGAAAATTTTATAAGTTTGGTGATGATGCTGCACTGGATCAAAAACAATATGCTGATATGTCCAACGGCAGTTATTATATGGTTACCCGTATTATGACCAATGCCTGGATGTGGAATCATGGAACGGATGATGTGTACAGAACTATTGATAGTTTATTGTATGAAAATGTACCCGGTAAAATAATTTCAAAAACTAACATTATAAAAAACGGGTATAAAGGGTTTGACATAACCAATAAAACCCGCCGTGGCGATCTGCAGCGCTATAATATTTTCATTACCCCCTTTGAAATTATTTTCTTCAAAATAAGCGGCAATGGTGATTATATACGGAATGGAGCAGAAGCAAATAAATTCTTCAGCAGTATCCAGTTGAAAGAATATAAGAATGGATCAGAACCTGCTGCCACCAAAAAATATTCACCTCCTCATGGCGGATTTATTGTTGATATGCCGCATGAGCCGTATGTTGGCAACGATGGAAGCTGGATATATGATGCGGCTGATAAAACTACGGGAAATCATTACCGTGTTATCCGTACTGATATTCATAATTACCACTTTGCAGAAGAAGATACATTTGACCTGGGGCTGATGAATGAAAGTTTTGCTTCCTCTGATTTTATTGATACACAACTGCTCCGCCGGCAAACCACCTATAAGGGCTATCCGGCTATGGACTGTAAGTATAAGGATAAAAACGGCTCCATCTATCTTACCCGGTTTATTATACAAGGCCCGCATTATTATACCATAGTGGCACATGGCAAACAGGAAACACCAGCCATGACTAATTTTCTTAATTCTTTTGCGATAAAACCATTTATTTATGGCGAAGCAAAACAGCAAAAGGATACGTCGCTTTATTTTGCAGTAACCACACCTGTATTTCCGGAGGAGAAGAAAATAAAATTAGATATGCCCAAGAATACTTATTATGCTGATGACGGGGAAGACGATGAGTCGGAGGATGATTTGCTGGAAGGAGGTGCCTATCGTAACAAAACAATCAGTAACGATACCACCGGCGAAAAAATATTTGTGACTTTTTACCGTTCACCAAGATATTATTATACCAAAGACAGCTCTGCATTGGATAAAGATAATGAAGACTCGTTCTTTGGCACCGACAGTACCTGGATAGTGAGGTATAAGAAAAAAACAGAGTTGCCCAATAAAATGAAACCTGATAGCTATCGGGTGTGGGAACTTATCATTACCGACACAGGAAGTAGCAGGGCTCTGTGGGGCAAATCTTTTTACAAGGATGGTGTTGGCTTTTCGCTTGCTACACAAACAGATACACTAACTCAACCCAGTTCTTTTATAAAATCATTCTTCGAAACTTTCACACCGGCAGACACATTGAGAGGAGTAAACCCTTTTTCAAAAAAATCAAACCTTTTCTTCGAAGATTTTGCAAGCAAAGACAGTGTGCTGCATAAACGGGCTGTTAAACATATAGCTGATATTGATCTTGATTCATCTGATTTGCCACAATTGAAAAAGGCTATCACTTCATTAAACTGGAAAGAGAAAAAATATCTTGACACTAAGGCCTCATTAATTAATAAGCTGGGTGATATAACGACCAACTCATCGGCTGATTATCTGAAAACTCTCTATTACTCACTTGATGATACGGTGCAATTGCAATACCC
>JAJAZO010000349.1 GCA_026785745.1 Chitinophagaceae bacterium
CAACTGGCCGAAAATCCCAAAGCCTGTCTTGTTTTTTTCTGGAAGGAACTGGAAAGGCAGGTTCGCATTACAGGATTGATTGAAAAATTAGCTGCTGAAGCAAGCGATAGTTATTTTCACTCAAGACCCGAAGGCAGCCAGGTAGGCGCAATAGCTTCTCCGCAAAGCCAGGTAATTGAAAACAGGGAATGGCTTGATAAGCATTATCAGGATGTAGAAAAAGAAATGCAAGGCAAAAAATTACAACGACCGGCACACTGGGGAGGCTACATGGTAAAACCTGTTATCATTGAATTTTGGCAGGGGCGACCCAGCCGTCTTCATGACAGGTTGCAATATGTGCTTGATGACAGGGGCAATTGGAAAATTGAACGACTGGCTCCATAAAAAGCCCGGAGTATGAATAAAAGACTCATACTCCGAACCCGATGCGTTGAAGTTGGTTATGCACTTTTCTTAGCAGCGGCCTTCTTAGCGGCTGTTACTTTTTGGGCAGGGCTTTTTGTAACTGGTCTGCTCTTACCAAATGATCCTTTAAAACGTTTTCCTTTAGCTGTTTTTTTATCTCCTCTTCCCATAATTGTTGATTTTAATAGTAAAATATTTTTAAGAAATTATCCAGTCAAAAAAAACTCCGTCCCGCATGTAACGGAATGGAGCTTTTCTAATGCGTTTCATAAAGCATCCGATGGTGCTGAGTTTATCGAAGAATCGGATTACAATTTACCGGCAAGTTCTTTACCTGCTTTAAATTTAGCAACTTTTCTTGCTTTGATTTTAATTACTTCACCAGTTTGAGGGTTGCGGCCATTGCGGGCAGCTCTTTTAGATACAGAGAAAGTGCCAAAACCTACCAATGTAACTTTACCACCACCTTTTAATGTTTTTGTAACTGCTTCGATAAAAGAATCCAGGGCAGCATTTGCTTGTGTTTTAGTAACGCCGGCATCGTCGGCAACTTTAGCGATTAATTCAGCTTTGTTCATGATTTGAATTTTTTTTAATTTTTAGTAGCGGCAACAAATTTAACGGCTTTTTCATTCCGGCAAAATATTTTTATTCAACTTTACTTTTTTAATAAATCAGCCAGAAACCGCATTGGGCAAGGTTTTAAAGAAAATGCGAAAATAATAAATCGGGGATATAATTATTTGATAATCGCTGAAATCCTTGCCAGTATTGTTTTTCAGCCCTGCACCTTCAAATGCTTGCCTGTAGCGGGTTTGAAAGGAATATACAACTGTTCCGCCAAATGCGGAATTAAATTTTTCTTTTGCACACTCAATGCACAAGCTGCATCACTGAGCGAAAAGCGATGAATTTATTGCCCCATTTATCCATTCCTTTCTTTCTCATCTCCTCGGAAAATTGTTCAATATAGCGGTTGTACAGGGCTTTGCTTTCTGCATGGTATTGTACGGCATAGGTGATGCCTTCAGTATCATCAGCTTCCAGCAGATGAAGGATTACAGCATGTGTAAAACAACCAGTGCTGATTATATCAGTAATATGTTCTTCTTTTAACCAGGTGAGCCATCCGGCTGCAATGGAATGGTCAACTTTGATTGTTACATTATAAATAATCATTGCAACTTATAATTTAACATCGAGGTAAATCGGACAATGGTCACTATGTTTCACATCAGGATAGATCTCCGCATCTTTTAAATTCTTTTTTAGCGCAGTTGTTACACTGATATAATCAATCCGCCATCCCTTGTTCTGTAAACGAACAGTTGGAAACCGCTGGCTCCACCAACTGTAGCGATGAGGCTCCGGATGAAACTCCCGGAAGCTGTCAATCCACCCACTCTCCAGGAATTTTGTCATCCATTCCCTTTCTTCAGGCAGGAAACCGGATGATTTTTTATTTCCCTTCGGGTCGTGAATGTCTATTTCTTTATGGGCAATATTATAGTCGCCGCAGAGAATAAGCTTGGGGTATTTTTTTTTGAGCTTGTTCAGGTATTTAAAAAAATCATCCAGCCATACATATTTAAACTGTTGTCTTTCATCACCACTGGTACCGCTGGGGAAGTAAGCGTTAATTAATCTTACATCGCCAAAATCAATCTGTACCACCCGGCCTTCATCATCCGTACCTGGAAAGCCACATCCATATTCCACTTTATCAGCTTTTATTTTACTAAAGATAGCTACACCGCTATATCCTTTTTTCCGGGCACTGAACCAGTAATGATGATATCCGAGTTTCTCAAATTCTTTTATATCCACGTCACCCTGCACTGCTTTTGTCTCTTGTATGCAAATCACATCAGCAGGATTTGTTTTTAACCAGTCAATAAAACTTTTTTTTATAGCCGCCCTTATGCCATTAACATTATAACTTATTATTCTCATACTAAATAGGTTGAATTTTTAAGGTAATGTTGTGTATAAATTTTTTCTCTCCGCCGATTGGCGGAGATGGGGGTATTATTGTTTAAATTGGACAGCAATTTACATTTTACTATGGAAGCATCAGAAAAAACAGCTATAAAAACTATCATTCCTTCGAAAGAACAGGTGTACTTAGATGGCCCTAAAAGCAGGGGATATGAATTGAAATTTGCCTGGCGGGTTTTCTGGCAGTTTATCAAAGGATTCAGGCACCTGCATTTTATCGGGCCATGTGTTACTGTGTTTGGCTCCGCAAGGTATAAGGAAGACCACCCTTACTATATCAAGGCGAGGGAATTAGGAAAACGAATTGCCGAATCCGGATTTACCACCATGACAGGTGGCGGCCCCGGCATTATGGAAGCAGCTAACCGCGGTGCCTTTGAAAACAATGGGAAATCTATTGGATGTAATATTCAACTTCCCTTTGAACAACAGATAAACCCCTATGTGCAAAAATCAGTAACCTTTGAACATTTCTTTGTCCGCAAAGTGCTGCTGGTAAAATATTCCTATGCCTTTGTCATCATGCCCGGTGGTTTTGGTACAATGGATGAGTTTTTTGAAATACTTACGTTGATACAAACGAAATCAGTTACCAATTTTCCCATTGTGGTGCTCGGAAAGGAATACTATCAACCACTGATGGAAAACATTGAATGGATGGCAGAGCAAAGCACCATTTCAAAAGAAGATATGAACCTGGTACTGGTTACTGACAGTATAGAGGAAGCAATGCATCATATTGGAAACTACATCAACACCAATTATAAAATAAAACCCCGGAAGCGTTACTGGTGGTTATTTGAAAAAAGGTGATATTATTGCACAAAATAAATAGTAATGACTGGAGTTGATATACTGGGTTATTCAGCCGGAGCTATTACTTCGCTGACATTTCTACCGCAGGTTATTAAAACCTGGAAGGAAAAATCGGCGAAAGATATTTCATTATTGATGTTTGTAATAGCGGCTGTCAATGAAGTGATGTGGATAGTCTACGGGGCTTTATTGAATAACTGGGTCATTATTCTTACGAATGCTATTGTTCTTGCCATGTCACTAACGATGATTTATTTAAAATTCAGGTACAAATAATGACTGCTATCAATACGATTATTTTTGATTTGGGAAATGTGTTGATTGACTGGAATCCCCGGCATGTTTTTAATAACACTTATTTTGAGTCTCCTGAAAAAAGAGAATATTTTTTTAGCAATATCTGTACAATGGACTGGAATGAGGAGCAGGATGCAGGCCGTTCCATTGTAGTGGCCACACAGGAGCTGATTGAAAAATTTCCTGATTGGGAGCAGCCCATCCGGGATTACTATGGCCGCTGGACTGAAATGCTGGGTGGGCCGATTAAAGAAAGTGTTGAAATATTGGGGGAGTTAAAAGAATCGGCTAAGTATAAATTATATGCATTGACCAACTGGCAGGCGGGCTTATTTGATATTGCATTGGTGCGTTATGATTTTCTGCATTGGTTTGATGGCAGGGTAGTAAGTGGTGAAGAAAAAATAAGAAAACCATTTCCCGAATTTTATCAGCGGTTACTGGATCGTTATAATGTAAATCCTGCTGAAGCTTTGTTTATTGATGATAGTTTGAGAAATATAAAGGCTGCAGAAGCTATGGGGATTAACAGTATTCATTTTAATTCGCCGGAACTGCTCAGGTCTGAACTGAAAAGCCTCCAGGTTTTATAAAATTAACTGCCTCATTCAATCTTGAATTGTCGATATAATATTCAAAAGACCTTTTATCAAACTCGGTTCTTCTTTTTTCAATTAGTTCCTGTGGTGATTGTTTGATATAAGAATACTTTTTGTTGATGGAAGTAATTATATCGCTTCGCTGTTTCTTCTGTATTTCAATATTTTTTTTACTTACTCCTAATGCTTTATTTACTTCTTCTATACTGGTATAATTGCCTTTTAAAGAGTTTTCAGCAATTGTAC
>JAJAZO010000350.1 GCA_026785745.1 Chitinophagaceae bacterium
ATTTCATTCTTGATAGTTCCATTGATACTGTTTATTTCCGAGAACTTTAAAATGCCAGCTAACTCTTTTATATGTCTGACAAAATCAGACTTATCTACCCAAATTATGTTGTATAAGTCTGATAATCGTCAGGCTTTATATTACACAACCTACCCTTTTTTTTATTTACAAATCATCAAAAGGACTTTTTATTTGTTGAATACTTTTGGTACTTACGTGAGTGTAAATTTCGGTTGTTTTGCTACTGTTGTGTCCTAAAAGTTCTTGAATATACCTCAAATCTGTCCCGCTTTCTAGCAAATGAGTGGCATAGCTATGGCGTAGCCAATGGAGTGTTACGGGTTTTGTTATCTTAACTTTTTCTAACGCTTGTTTTAGAACACTTTGTAAACTTTTTTCTGAATAAGATTCTCCAGGAGTTTGTCCCTCAAATAAATAAGTAATTGGCTTATATGTTTTATAATATTCTCTAAGCATTTCTAAAATCTTCGGACTCAATGGTGTAATGCGTTCTTTTTTTCCTTTGGCATTTTTTAAAAGTACAATGTTTCGTTTTGAGTCTATATGAATGGGTTGCAATGCCAATAATTCGCCACATCGCAATCCGCAACTGTAGATTAAGGATAGCATTGTTTTATGTTTGATATTGCTATGTGCTTCCAAAATGGCTTTTACTTCTTCTTTGCTCAACACATTGGGCAATACTTTGGCTCGCCTTGGTCGGTGTATTTTTTCGATTTCAATACTTCTGTCCTGTACTGTTTTAAAAAACAACTTGATAGCATTAACAATTTGGTTTTGGTACGATGCTGATAAATTATTCTTTATGATATAGTCGTTATTGTAAATTATCACATCTTCATTTTTAATTTCACAAATGGATTTTTCACGATAAAAGACCAGAAAAGATTTCAGCGCTTCGGTATATGTTTTAATTGTGCCGGGGCTGTATCTTTTAGAAATTAGCCATTGGGTAAATTTTGGGATTTGTTCCATTCCTTCAAGAGATGGCAAAGAATGGGAACCGGGTTTTATTTTAAATCGAATTCGGTTTTCTTCCGTATCGGGTAAATGCCATGCCAGCAAGGATTGGCTCCATCTTGCGCCTCCCACTTGTTTGATTTGTGCAATCCATTCGGCATTTTTCTCAAAATATACCGCAATGCGATTTTCGCCTTTATGTTTTATTATTTTTGCTTTCCATATCATAACGAATTTTTTTAGTAGTGGAATAAATATAGGTAAAAATTACCTTCGCCTTGGTTTGTGCCTTCACGAACCATTCGCTTAAATCTCCGCTTCGCTTAAATCTCAATAAAGTTATATAGTACAAGTGTGCGACGCCACCGCAGCCCAATAGAAATTCAACAGCTGGGTTACATAAAAAAAATTACTTTTGCCTCTCATCCTTCGAAAACCCTTCGACAGGCTCAGGGTGACATACGTTTTTAAAATAAAAAATATGAATAAAGGTCCTGTTTCAAAATTTATTGAACATCACTACCGCCATTTTAATGCGGCAGCTTTAATGGATGCAGCTAAAGGTTATGAACAACATTTGCTGGAAGGTGGTAAAATGATGGTAACCCTGGCTGGTGCCATGAGTACCGGTGAACTCGGTATTTCATTTGCCGAAATGATACGGCAGGGAAAAGTGGATATTATCAGTTGCACTGGTGCCAACCTGGAAGAAGATGTAATGAACCTCGTTGCACATTCCAAGTACAAAAGAATTCCCAACTACAGGGATTTGACGCCGGAGCAAGAATGGGAATTATTAGAGAACCATTACAACCGGGTAACAGACACCTGCATACCGGAGGAAGAAGCTTTTCGTCGTCTGCAAAAGCATTTGGTAAAACAATGGGTGGCTGCAGAAGCAAAAGGTGAACGTTATTTTCCGCATGAGTTTTTATACAAAACCGTTTTAAGTGGTGAGCTGGAACAGTATTATGAAATTGATCCCAAAGACAGTTGGATAGTGGCCGCAGCAGAAAAAAATATTCCGATTGTAGTACCGGGTTGGGAAGACAGCACCACCGGAAATATTTTTGCCAGCTATGTAGTAAAAGGCAAATTGAAAGCCAGTACCGTAAAAAGTGGTATTGAATACATGGTGTGGCTAACAGAATGGTATCGTAATAATTCATCGGGTAAAGGAGTTGGCTTCTTTCAGATTGGCGGCGGGATTGCCGGAGATTTTCCGATTTGTGTGGTGCCGATGATGTACCAGGATCTGGAATGGCATGATGTACCGTTCTGGAGTTATTTCTGCCAGATAAGTGATTCCACCACTTCCTATGGTTCGTATTCCGGTGCGGTGCCGAATGAAAAGATTACCTGGGGTAAGTTAGATATTAAAACGCCTAAGTTTATTGTAGAAAGTGATGCGACAATTGTTGCGCCCTTGATTTTTGCCTGGGTGCTGGGCTGGTAAAGAAACCTTTACCTATCCTTCGATAAACTCAGGAAGAATTTAGGTCAACGAATCAATTTTTCTATTGATAAAATCATAAAGAAAAAAACAAATAGACCAGTTGACGAGTTATTTTTTATAGCCCCGGAGGGGCGAAATGCTAGTAGAAAATATATATTAAAGGCAGTTCCCAGAGCTCCATCGGAGCGATATATTTTACATATCGCTCCGATGGAGCTCAATACCTTGATTCTTTATTACTCACTACTGACATTTCGACCCTCCGGGTCTTAAATACAATTCCAGCTTAATTAATTTTCCAACGGTTAAATATATAATAATACAAAACCCCGCCTCAATTTTGAAGAGACGGGGTTTTGTATTACAGAAGCACAATCTTTTTAACTATTCTTCTTCGCATCTTCCCAGGCTTTAGCTGGTTTTAATGCACTGATAAGATTAACGATGATGATGATTTTGACAATGATGCCACTGTAAACAGCTTTGCCACCTAATACTACAATACTGGCACCCCACAGCAAAATGAAAATAATTATCCCGGTAATGATTGCCGTATAAGGTTTTGTCTTTGTCCATAGGGCTAAGGCAATAAAAATACCCACTTCAAAAACAATAATACCAATCATCAGAGGAGTAAAAGCAAAATCTATAGTACTACCACTGATGATTTCTCCCAACAGCAACAAACCAGCCGTAACAAATAATGCAGTTCTTGCTTTTTTAATGCCGGTTTCATAACCTTTTATTTCTAATTTTTTAACACCGTCATAATAATCAGCAATTTCATTTTCACTTTTAGGTGCAGGATCGGTTTGGTGCTCACTCATAGCGGCTAAATTTTTATTTAAGGTAAGCAAGTTTTCCAAAAAATGAACCCCATTCCGTTTTTAGCGGAATGGGGTTCGGTATATAAAAGGGATGGATCAAAATCTGCGATCTCTCGTGTCTCCCCGGCAATTCCTTACGTCTTCTCTTCTGTCACGAACATCTTCTTGGCGGTCTCTTACATCTTCCCGACGGTCACGGACATCTTCTAACCTGTCTAATATGCCGCCGTTATGTCTTGCATCTCGGATATCTTCTCTGCGGTCTTTTACGTCTTCCTTGCGGTCAATGCGGTTTTCGATACGGTCATAAGGCTGGCGACGCTGGGCATCGGCATTATTTATATTGGTAAATGCAAAGAAAAAAAAGCCGGTCAGCAACAGGGCCTTTACAAATTTTTTAGCTTTCATACATTATGTTTTAGGGCTATAAAATTAATTACAAGAGGATAGACCGGACTTGTTTCCCCGGGTTTAACGGGCATAAAAAAACCTTCTGTTACCGGAAGGTATTTTTACAATGGGAATAATAATGTCAGCTTTACC